>JBCNPS010000060.1:0-19304 GCA_039593235.1 Chitinophaga sp.
GGGGTGCCTGTAATACCTTCCCTGTTTTGATATCTATCCATCCCCAGCGGCCGTCTTTCTTCATTTTCAGCACATGGGGCGTCAGCGTTTCCACCTGTGAGTAGATGGGCGGGGAGATCTCATTCCCCAAAGTATCTGCGGCGCCGTATTTTCCATTAAGCCGGGTAATTACAAAGCAATAATTCTTTAAAGAATCCCTGTCGTCCTTTTCGTCGGCCAGGCTAACGTCATCATATTTGAAAGGCGCAATGATCTTACCGGCGCTGTTGATAGCGCCATAGGCATTGTGTTTCACCGCTACAATGGTTTTGAAATAGCCCTGGTTCTCCAGTTTATCTACCAGTACCGCTCCTGAAAGATGCAGCCATTGTTTTTGGCGATTGATCATTACCGGCGCTAGCTGCCCGTCGAACCGCCCCAGGTAATCCGCTACCACCTGTTGCTGCGCATACAGCGAAAGGTTGCTTAAAAGGAGTCCTGCCAATAAATATCTTTTTCCCTTCATGTAGTTTCCGCTTTATAGAAGTTGCAAAGATGCATATCTTTCAGAAAACGCAAATAATTTATATCTTGTTTAAAAAGATATCAAATACTTTTCTTATGATGCGATCCCTTTTACATTCTCCCTATGCCTGTTTATCGGCCTTACTGGTTTTGCCCAGAAAAGAAAAGGCTGGAAGCTGGTATGGCAGGAAGAATTTAAATTCCTGGTAGATTATGTAAGGGTGTATCAAAAGAGAAAACGCTGATCCAATGCTTCCGTTCAACCAAAAGGTGCGGGGTTTTATTATTTTTTTGTTACGTTTGCCGATTCCCGTTTTTGGGGCGTGAACCTAAGAAATGAAAAAAATCTGCATTATGAATGGAATGACTAAATCTGTTGCCACTGCATTCCTGGGCGCGTTTACGGCGTTACAGGGGCTCACCGCAGTAGCTCAATCCAATGAAAAACCCAAGCTGATCGTAGGCATCGTGGTAGACCAGATGCGCTGGGATTACCTGTACCGCTATTACGACCGCTATGAAGCCGGTGGCTTCAAACGTATGCTGGGCGATGGTTTTTCATGTGAGAACACATTTATCAGCCACCTTCCCTCTTTTACAGCCGTAGGCCACAGCACTATTTATACCGGCAGTGTGCCGGCTATTCATGGTATTACGGGCAACGACTGGCCCGATCAGCTCAGTGGCAGGAAATGGTATTGCACGGAAGACACTACCGTACAACCGGTGGGCACCGGCAGCGCCGCAGGTAAAATGTCGCCCCGCAACCTGCTGGCTTCTACCATTACCGATGAACTGAAACTGGCTACCAATTTCCGCTCAAAAGTAGTAGGCGTATCGCTGAAAGACCGCGCCTCTATCCTTCCCGCCGGCCATACCGCCAACGGCGCATTCTGGCTGGACGACAGTAACGCCAGCTTTGTGACCAGCACCTGGTATATGAAGGAACTGCCTGAATGGGTAAAACGCTTCAACGACCGCAAAGTGCCGCAGCAGCTGATGTCCAAACCATGGGAAACCCTGTACCCTATCAATACCTATGTACAGAGCAGTGAAGACAACGCCCCCTGGGAAGGTACTTTCCCCGGCGAAAAAGCGCCCGTTTTCCCCCATGCACTGAAAGACGTTTATAAAAAAGATCCCGGCAGCCTGCGGTCTACTCCCAATGGTAATACCCTCACACTGGATTTTGCAAAAGCCGCTATTGAAGGATATGACCTCGGTAATAACACCGTAACGGATTTCCTTACCATCAACTGCGCTTCTACTGATTATGTAGGCCACAAATACGGCCCTAACTCCATAGAAGTGGAAGATACCTATCTCCGCCTGGATAAAGACCTTTCTTCTTTCTTCTCTTATCTTGATCAGCGCGTGGGAAAAGGGAACTACCTGGTATTCCTTACCGCCGACCATGGCGCCGCACATGCCCTTAAATTTATGGAAGAACACAAAATGTCTTCGGGGCAAATGGAAAGCCGGAAACTGGCAGCAGGACTGGATAGCACGTTGAATGCGCGTTTTGGCGTAAGCAAACTGGTATTATCTTTTATGAATTACCATGTGAGTTTCGACAAAGCAAAAATTGCTGCGTCCAAACTGGATTATGATGCGGTGAAAAAAGAAGCCGTAAATTACTTTGAAGCGCAGCCGGGTATACAGTTTGCCGCCGACCTGGATAACATCGGTGTGAACCCTTTGCCGGAACCGTTGAATACCATGGCTATTAATGGCTACAACCGTAAACGCACCGGCGCTGTAATTGTGATCCCTGAACCGGGATGGTTTGAAGGTTCGCTGAAAGGAACCACCCATGGTAACTGGAACCCGTACGATATCCATATTCCACTGGTGTTTATGGGATGGCATGTAAAACATGGCGCATCCAATGAAACCGTGCATATGACGGATATTGCCGCTACCCTGGCTGCCATGCTGCATATACAAATGCCCAGTGGCTGCGTAGGTAAGCCCGTGAAAGAAATACTGCAATAAAATATTCCCGGTAGGATGCTCTATAGCATCCTACCGGTTGTTTGAATTATACCCTTCCCATAAAAGGATCTGTTATCCCTTCTTCTCCCGTTTCCACTCTTCCTGCATACTGCTGGCTAAATGTATCGAAGCCCGCTGCTTTCACGGTGAAATCGTACCAGCCATGGCTTTTCTGCAATGGCAATACCAGCTCCAGCGTGGCGCCGGCCGCAACACTGCGCTGGATCACCTTTCCATGATACGCATTATCCGCAATGCTGAAATTGCGCGAACTGCTACCGGTGTTGGTTACACGTAAAACCAGGTTGCCGGTGGCTTTCTTCTTCAACTTGCCGCTTGTTTCATAACCCAGTTCCAGGTGCAACTGAGGATGTTTGGGCGAGCCTTCAAATGCACGGTAAAACCCGTTCGGTCCATGCAGGTGTAACTTGTAATGATTATCAGCAAAGGCTTTCGCCGGCCATTCATAAGTGATGGTATCGCCGGCAGCTACGGCAAACGACCAGGTTCTTCCCGGATCCGTTTTACCAGTTGCTTCATCTTTATAAGGAAGATGGGTGTATACGGTGAAAGGTGCGCCATGGGCACGGTCGCCAAACAGTTGTTTGCCGGCCTTCATGGTCAGCGTCAGCAATTCCCCGTCTGCTTTCCACTGCCCGTCTGCCAACAATTCATATGGCAGCGCGCAGGAAGGACGGGTACCTTTCTCCTGTTGTAAAATCGTACTGCCTTTACCGTTAGTGAATGCTTTTACATCTGCATCGCCGATCTTATTAAACCCGGTGGGTACTGATTTAAAGCGGGCATTGTTGATATTTTCCACTACAAGGCGCTGGTCAAGGAAGATCTTTTTGTCGGGAGTGGAAGTGTTAAAGGGACTGAAAGCTGCGGTAAGATCCCCGCTGATAGTGCGTCTCCACTGGCTGATATTTTCCAGGTGCAGCTTTTTATTCAGCTTCCTGTTAAAAAATGTTTCCAGGAATTGTAAAGTGGAAGTATGTTCAAATACCTGCGAGCATACCTTTCCTCCCCTGCTCCAGGGAGATGCGATCATGAGGGGAACCCTGAAACCCAGTCCTACCGGGGCTTCCCTGGCCTGTTTTTCACTGATGCCTTGCTTCAGTTCATGTGCCAGCCGTACCTGTTCAATTTCCGTATCAATGCCGGCGGAGCATTTCCCCGTACCGGGTTTATTATTATCGTTGATAGAGAAAGGTACCACGTGATCGAAGTAACCGTCATTTTCATCGTAGGTAACAATGAAAATGGTTTTCTTCCATACTTCCGGTTTTTGCGTAAGGATATCCAGTATTTCGGATACATACCATGCACCATACCAGGGAGCGCTGGGATGATCGGAAAAGTTCTGCGGGCCTGCCAGCCAGGATACCTGTGGCAGGGCGCCTTCATTTACATCTTTACGGAACTGGTGCAGCACATCACCGGCAGGCACCGTAATTTTGCGTTCCGCCGATCCGTCTTTATAATTCACTTCAGTGACGTTGCGGTAAGAAGGATCATTTTTATTTACCACGAAAGCGCGCTGATACAGTGATTTCTGATGGTCTGTTAATTTCTCATAACTTTCTTTATTCCATTTCACCAGTTCCTGCGTAGCATTGTCCAGCACCGCTTGTTTTTTGGAGATGTCGGTGCGGATCTTTGCAGCGGCGTCGTCTGAAGAAGGACTGGCCTCCTGGAGCTTATTGATCTCGTCGGGCAGGGTTTCTACCTGTTTCAATAATCCGTTTACATAGCGTTCAGAGAACTTCACATTATAGGCGGCAAAAAATTCCAGCAGGTTACAGCCGAAGTTGGCAAGCCAGGCCCTTTCCTCTCCTTTCCATCCACCGCCACAGCTGATCTCGTTCTGGTAAAATTTCCAGTTGATGTCATTCTCTTCGAGTAATTCAGGGAAGGTTTTCCAGGGAAGTTTTCCGTAGCTGAAGTCGTCGTTACGGATATGCGCTTTCGGCAACCCGTCTACTTCATGCACAATTTTTCCTGTCCAGAAAAAAGAGCGGTTAGGCGTAGTGCTGGTCATGGCCGAGCAGAAGTTCTGGTCGCATACCGTGAAAGCATCCGCCATGGCGTAGTTGAAGGGAAGATCCTCGCGGGTGTAATAGCCCATTGTTAAAGGCATGGCCGCATATTCTTTATTGCCCGGCGTTTTTGCGATCAGCCATTTATCGTAGCGCCCTTTATTGTAGGCGTCTACCTGGCTTGGCCTGGAATGTGGCAGTGCGCCCATCCAGGTGGCTTTGGTGTCTTTGATATTAAGACGGAAAGGAGCATAGGTATCGCCCTGTGCATTGGTTTGAAACCATACCGGCTTTGCATCCGGCTGCCATGCAGCACGGGGATCATTAAAACCGCGAACACCCTGTAAGGTGCCAAAGCAGTGATCAAACGAGCGGTTCTCCTGCATCAGGATCACAATATGTTCCGCATCAAGGAAAGTACTGCCGGGAGCGGGATCTATTGCCAGCGCCCGTTGAATGGATGCAGGCATCATGGTCGACAGCCCTGCAGCTCCGGATAGTAATAATGATTTTTTCAGAAATTCTCTGCGTGAGTCCATTTATATTCAGATTGAGTGGGTTTCTGCATTGTTCATCAAAACATTGTTCATCAAACAAAATAGAAAACATTCTCAAAGAATGCAATGGTACTTCCTGTTATGTGTCTGTTATACATTATATGCGGCTATGGTTGAGGACAGCCGGTAAGTGTATGCCATTCGTGCTCTATGCGGGTCATGAGCAACGCGTTATCAAAAGCAACGGCCCCTTTTTTAAACAGGGCGGTATCTTCAAAAAAACTGGAACTAACCTGCTGTAATTCCAGCGGGCTTACCCGCCATTGGTAGGTTTGTAGTTTCAGGCCGTCGAGCGACTGCCGCCGGTTGGGAGAATAGCCAACTGCGCCGCCCGCAAAAAATGCAGATGCATTTTCCAGGGTGCCGAAAACGGAAGCAACCGGAAATTCGCTGGTACTGCGGGCATCTACGCTAAGAGAGGTATGATCGTCACTGGTAAAACCAATATGATAATGCCCGTTCTCCTCCTTTACATCAAAACGCGCCAGGTGGTGCTTCCCGGGAAAGATCCGCCCGCCTGCCAGTGCATTCAACCGCGAGGAAGTATCCCGCCTCGGGATATACACCCCTTCTTTCGTAATCCCATTCTCCTCCCATTCCACGGCAATACGGTGTGCGCCATTCTCCGATGAAATGCCCATAAAATCCGGCCAGCCTTTGGGCTTTATATGTTTTAATCTTATCAGGCAAATACCTGCAATGGCTTTGTCTTTATATATTTTTGGCCGGAAAGGCGCCGGCAGCAGCGGCTGAATAGCTTCGGGGGCCACGGTAAAATTCACCAGGATGCGGCGGTCTATATAACCATGTATAACGGGTAGTTTCATATAGGTACAGATATGTATTAAAGGTACATCAAAACGGCCTTTTTAATAAATTTGAACAAGTGTTTTGAAAAGTTGTTCAATTTTGTATCTTTGAGGAAATATTGATTATGCCGGTAAGGGAGCAAAAAGTAAAAATGGACGACTCTACGGAAGAGCGGATCAAGGCGGCCGCCAGGATCGTATTCACCAAAAAAGGATACCAGGCCACCAAGGTGAGGGATATTGCCGCAGAGGCCGACATTAACCTGTCACTGGTGAATTATTATTTCCGCAGCAAGGAAAAGCTGTTCCAGCACGTGATGGGAGAAGTAATAGATAAATTATTTGCCGCCATCACGCAGGTGCTCAATAATGAACAGCTCAGCGTACAGCAACAGGTAGAACAACTGGCAGACCACTACATCGATATGTTGCTGAAGAACCCGGATTTTCCTTTGTTTATGGTGAATGAGATCTTTGCCGGCAGTGATGAGCTAATGAAAGATAACCGTAAGAACGCCATCTTCGAATCACACTTCTTTAAGCAACTGGCCGCCCTGCAAAAGGAAGGTAAAATGCATATCCATCCAATCCAGTTAATGCTGAACCTGATCGGTTTTGTAGTAATGCCTTTCCTGGCGCGACCACTGCTGGAAAGGAACAAAGTGGTAAAATCAAATCAATTCATAGCCATGATGGAAGAACGGAGAAAGCTCGTTCCTATATGGATAAAAGGCATGCTGAAATAGCTGCTTTTTTTTGCCCGGAAATTGAACAACTTTTCAAAACAATAATTCAAATATGAAAGTACTTCAGGCGTTATGCTGTTTCATATTGTTGGGAGTGCCGGCAAAACAGGCCCGGGGACAGGATTCCACGCTTACCCTTGAGGAGTGTTACACCCTGGCCCGGCAGAATTACCCGCTGATCAAACAGTACGACCTCATTAAACGCAGCAGCAGGTATTCCGTGGAAAATGCAGGCAAACTGTATCTACCTCAACTGAGTGTAAGCGGGCAGGCTACTTACCAGTCGCAAACCATTAACTTCGGCGAAGTGATCCCTCCCCTTCCCGGTGTGGAGTTCCCCTCTCTGAGTAAAGACCAGTACAAAGTACAGGCGGAAATTTCCCAGCAGATCTATGACGGCGGGGTAAGCAAGCTGCAGAAGGAAAGCAGTCGCGCCAATGAAGCCATACAACAGCAACAGCTGGAAGTAAACCTCTACGCCATCCGCGAACAGATAACGCAATTGTATTTCGGCATACTGCTCATGGATGCACAGCTGCAGCAGAACGGCCTGAGAAAGGCAGACCTGCAAAGCGCCACGGATAAAATGCAGGCGGCCCTTAACAACGGCGTAGCCTACCGCAGCAACGTAGATGAACTCAAAGCAGAGATCATGAACGCCGATATGATGGCCACCGAATTTACGGCTAACAGGAAAGCCTATATGAAAATGCTGGCTGCCTTCCTGCATGAACCGCTGAATGACAGCACCCGCCTGGCATGGCCCGCACCCGTGATGCCACAACAGGAAATACATCGACCCGAAATCACTTACTACGATATCCAGAAAAAAGCGCTGGACGTACAGGAAAAACAACTGCAATCCGGTTACCTTCCAAAACTGAACGCTTTTATCCAGGGCGCCTATGGCCGGCCTACCTTAAATATCGTAGACAATAAATTCGGCGCCTGGTGGCTCGGCGGCGTACGCCTTAGCTGGTCGCTCGGCAGCCTCTACTCCCTGAAAAACAACCGGCAATTGCTGGACATTAACCGGCAAAACCTGGATGTAAGCAAGGAAACATTCCTGTTCAATACCGGTATGAGCATGCAGCAACAACACCAGGACATTGATAAGTTTGCCGTGCTGATCAACCAGGACGACAACGCCATCGCGCTCCGCTCCTCTGTACGAAAATCGGCACAGGCGCAGCTGGACAATGGCGTGATCACCGTACATGAATACATCTCCCAGCTGAACGCGGAAAACCTGGCGAAACAATCGCGCATCCTCCACAGCATACAATTATTACAGGCACAATACAATTATAAAAACACCTCCGGGAACTGATTAATTATTGCATATGAAATACAACATGATACTTGGTATAGCCGTTGTGATGATGATCAATGCCTGCGGAAAAGGCAGTAACGACTACGACGCATCGGGCAACTTTGAAGCAGACGAAGTGATCGTATCGGCCGAACAAAACGGCGAGATACAATCGTTCACCGTAAAAGAAGGCGATCAACTCACCGCTGGTCAAACGGTTGGACAAATAGACGTAGCCATCCCCACGCTGCAGAAGGAACAGGTGCAGGCATCCATTAAAGCATTGCAGGAAAAAACCCATGACCCCGTGCCGGAAAGAGAGCTGGTACGCCGGCAGCTACTGGTACAGGAAGCGCAGCTGCAACAGCAATACCGCGAAAGAACACGCACCGAAAACCTGGTAAAAAGCGATGCCGCCACACAGAAGCAACTGGACGATATCAATGCCCTCATTGTACAAATGGAAAGACAGCTCAATGTAACCCGGCAACAGTTACAGCTCAACAATTCAAATATCTCCACACAAAACCGCACCATTCTCAGTGAGAAAGCCCCGCTGGAAAAATCACTGGCGCAATTTGCAGAACAGATCCGCAAAGGACAGATCGTAAATCCCATCAGCGGCGTGGTGTTGCAAAGGTATGCCCTGCAAGGGGAAATGGCCACCAACGGGAAACCGCTCTATAAGATCGCCAACATCGATACGCTTTATCTGAAGGCTTATGTAACCGGTGTAACCCTCCCGCAGATCAAACTGGGACAGCAGGTGCTGGCACGCATCGACCAGGGCAAAAAGAACTATAAAACCTATCCCGGTGAAATCACCTGGATCTCCGGTAAATCTGAATTTACCCCTAAAACCATTCAAACAAAAAATGAGCGGGCTAACCTGGTATACGCCATCAAGGTAAGGGTAAAGAACGATGGCTATCTGAAAATAGGCATGTATGGTGAAATGCTGATCAATAAAGATTCCAAATGAGCGCGGTAACACTGGATCATATCACTAAAACCTACGATGAAGGTAAGGTACTGGCGGTAGATGATATTTCACTGCAGGTGGAGGAAGGCGAACTGTTTGGCCTGATCGGGCCAGACGGCGCCGGTAAAACATCCCTCTTCCGCATCCTCACCACATTGTTACTGCCGGATAAAGGCAACGCTACCGTGCGGGGGTATGATTGTGTAAAAGACTATAAAGAGATCCGTAACAGGATCGGCTATATGCCGGGAAAATTTTCCCTCTACCAGGATCTCACCGTAAAGGAAAATCTCGATTTCTTTGCTACTCTTTTTGGCAGCACCATAGAAGGTAATTATGCGCTGATAAAAGATATCTACGAGCAGATAAAACCGTTTAATGACCGTCGGGCCGGAAAGCTTAGCGGCGGCATGAAACAGAAGCTGGCCCTGTGCTGCGCGCTGATACACAAACCGGAAGTGCTGTTCCTTGATGAACCAACCACCGGTGTGGATGTAGTATCAAGAAAGGAATTTTGGGAGATGCTGAAACGCCTGAAACAACAGGGCATTACCATCGTGGTATCCACTCCCTATATGGATGAAGCGGTGCTTTGTGAAAGGATTGCGCTGATACAAAACGGTAAAATTATGTCGGTAGATACGCCCGGGAACATCATGGCCGCCTTCCCCGTGAAGCTATATGCCATCAAGGCGGACAATATCTACAAGCTACTCACTGCACTGAGAAACATGCCGGAAATAGACAGCAGTTTTGCTTTCGGGGAGTACATACACATTACCCTGAAGGATGATAACGTGGAAGCGCTCCGCCAGCAGGTAGAACAGCAGGGACATACACACGTTGATATAAAATTAATTCACCCCGGCATTGAGGATAGTTTTATCCGGTTAATGAACCAGGGCTAACACAGCGTATTATGGAAGAAAAAGTGATTGTATGTAAGGATCTCACCAAACGGTTCGGCGATTTTTATGCCGTTAATAAAATTTCCTTCGAGGTAAACAAAGGAGAGATCTTTGGTTTCCTGGGCGCTAACGGCGCAGGCAAAACCACTGCTATGCGTATTCTTTGCGGGCTTTCCCACCCCAGCTCCGGGGAGGCTATGGTGGCTGGTTTTGATGTATATAAACAAACGGAAGCCATCAAAAAGAATATCGGTTATATGAGCCAGAAGTTTTCCCTGTATGAAAACCTCACCGTACTGGAAAACATTGAGTTCTTTGGCGGTGTATATGGCGTTCCTGCCGCCGAGATCCGCCGGCGCAGTGATAACCTGGTGCAGCAACTGGGGCTTACGGCAGAAGCAAAGAAACTCGTGGGGGCGTTGCCGTTAGGCTGGAAACAAAAGCTGGCTTTTTCCGTGGCTATCTTCCACCGGCCCCGGATCGTATTCCTTGATGAGCCCACCGGTGGCGTGGATCCTGTTACCAGGCGGCAGTTCTGGGATATGATCTACGAAGCGGCTGCCGGCGGTATCACCATTTTTGTAACCACCCACTATATGGATGAAGCGGAGTATTGCAACCGCATCACCATTATGGTAGATGGAAAAGTGGAAGCGCTGGATTCTCCCGCCAACCTGAAAGCGCAGTTCAAGGCGGATAATATGGACGAAGTATTTTACCGGCTGGCCCGCGGGGCCAAAAGGTCGGGCGATTAAAACATTTGTATGAAACAGCTTCTTGTTTTTATCAGGAAAGAATTTTTCCATGTATTCCGCGACAGGCGAACCTTACTGATCATGTTCGGGTTGCCGGTGGCGCAGATCGTACTGTTTGGCTTTGCGCTCACCAGCGAGGTAAAGGATATTACGCTGACCGTAATTGATAATTCGCGGGATGTAAATACGCAGCAACTGGTCCGTAAAATAAAATCATCTTCCTATTTCGTCGTGAATGAAAGTTCTATCGATTACAACGATATAGAAGACTCGTTTAAAAAAGGCAAGGCCAAATGCGCGCTGATCTTCCCGGCCCATTTCGGCAGCGACCTGCAGCATGGCGGCAAAGCGCAGCTGCAGATCATTGCAGACGGCTCCGATCCCAATACGGCCAAAACAGTAGTCAACTACATCACTGCCATCACCACGGCTTATCAGCAGGAGATCAGTCCTGCCCAACAGCTGCCCTATACCATCATCCCTGAAACCCGGATGCTGTATAATGAAGAAGGCAATGGCTCGCTGAACTTTATTCCCGGCGTGATGGCGCTGGTACTGATGATTGTATGCACCGCGCTTACGTCGGTATCCGTAGTACGGGAAAAAGAACTGGGCACCATGGAAATATTATTGGTATCTCCCTTCAAACCACTGATGGTACTGGTAGCCAAAGCCATTCCTTACCTGATATTATCGCTGGCCAACTTTATCCTGATCCTGGTGCTGGCAGTGTTTGTACTGGATGTGGGTATTAAAGGCAGCATCCTGCTGCTGTTCATGGAAAGTATGCTGTTCATCATTACCTGTTTATCATTTGGGTTGATGATCTCCAATACCACCAACTCCCAGCAAACCGCCCTGCTGCTGTCTATGATGGGTATGATGATCCCCACCATGATCTTTACGGGTTTCATGTTCCCCATAGAAAACATGCCGCTGGTGTTCCGGATCATCTCCAATATTATTCCCTCCCGCTGGTATTTCCTGATCATAAAATCGGTAATGCTGAAAGGGCTTGGATTTGAATATGTATGGAAAGAAACGCTGGTGCTGCTGGGTATGACCACCGTGCTGCTTACCATTGCGCTTAAAAACTTTAAAACACGCCTGTCATGAGAGTGCTGCGTTACCTGCTAAAAAAAGAGTTCAGGCAGATCTTCCGGGATAAAACCATCCTGGCCATGATGTTTGCCATGCCTACTATACAGCTGATCATTCTGCCGCTGGCCATGAACTTTGATGTGAAGAGCGTGAACCTGGCGGTGGTGGACAATGATCACAGTTCGTATTCCCGGCAGCTGATAGCGAAGATAGGCGCCTCCGGTTATTTCAAAATAGTGGCGGCGGAGCCTTCCTTCCAAACTGCTATCCGTTATATTGAAACCGAAAAAGCCGATGTGGTGCTGGAGATCCCACCCAACTTTGAAAGCCATCTTATCAGGGAAGGGCAACAGCGTATAGGCGTATCCGTGGACGCCATCAATGGTACCAAGGCTGCCATTGGCGGCAACTATCTTCTCATGGTGATAGCAGACTTCAATAAAGACATTCCCGTGAATGCCGGCAGGAACATGGCCGCCCCGGCGGGTATGATAGATATTACTTTTTCCAACTGGTTCAACCCTTTGGCGGAGTACCGTTTTTATGTGGTACCGGCCGTACTGGTGCTGCTGCTTACACTGATCGGCGGGTTTATGTCGGCCTTAAATATAGTGCGGGAAAAAGAGGTGGGCACTATAGAGCAGATCAATGTAACCCCTATTCAAAAGTGGGAGTTCATACTCGGTAAGCTGATCCCGTTCTGGGTGGTGGGCATGATCGTATTTACGCTGGGGCTGCTGGTAGCCTGGGGCGTATACGGTATATGGCCGGTGGGAAGTTTCCTGACATTGTATGTATTTGCCGCCGTATACCTGGTAGCGTTACTGGGCTTTGGACTATTGGTGTCTACCTATACCAGCAACCAGTTGCAGGCCATGTTCGTGGCTTTCTTTTTTGTGATGATCTTTATGCTGATGAGCGGGTTATTCACTTCCGTAGACAGTATGCCGCCCTGGGCAAAGCTGATTGCCAATTTAACGCCGGTGACCCATTTTATCCGCGTGATCAGGATGATTGTACTGAAAGGCAGCGGTTTTGCAGATGTACATATGGAGTTGCTGTACCTTGGGCTGTTTGCCGTAGTGCTGAATGGCTGGGCGATATTTAATTACAGGAAAACGAGCTGAGTGTTTTTATTAATAACCTGATACGGGAACAGCTCACCTGTAACTACCTGGACGATCTTTTTTCACTCAACCCTGTAATCTGCTTTTTTGTAAATGCAATCACCGCTTCCAGGTATTTCTGAACAGTATCCAGTTCCGATACCGTAAACCCGTCATACAATTTTTCCACGTCGGCCATCATGTCCTTAAACGCCGGACCGATACGCTGAAATGCTACCTCGCGGTTCAGCACCACCATTACTTTTCTTCTGTCGACCGGGTCTCTTTCCCGCTTCACCAGGTTTTCCCTTTCCAGCCGGTCGATCATCCCGGTAACTGATCCTGTAGACAAACCGCTTAACTCCGAAAGCCTTCCGGCAGTCATTGATCCATGTTTCAACAACAGGTCTACGTATTTATGATCCGTGGCTGCCAGTCCGGCGGCATGCGCAATGGACTGGTGCATCACCACTGTTAAGGTGGAAAACTCCTTAGTCAGTTCCTGTATCTGATCCACTTTGGCGTTTCGCCCGATATTTTTTTTACCCACGATATAAAAATATTTTTATCTTTGTCACAGAGATACTTTGTTAGGGAGATAAATAACTCTACTGCAAAGATAATAAAAGTAACACTGCAAATAGGAACAAAATGACTACCATCAATACCTACAGGGCCAGTATATGGCTATTTTTTGCTACCGCTCTTTATTTTGTAATGAATGGCGCCCAGCTTTGGGAAACCGCCCTTATGGTGCCGGCATGGACTGCTGCCCCGCCGGAATCCCTTTTCTTTTTCAAAGGGCCCTACGGGCTCGACTTTAAGTACTTCTGGATGATCGTGCATTCCGTTCATGAAGTAGTGCTGTTACTGGCTATTGTTTTTAACTGGCGTTTGAGGAGACGGAGAAACATCATGCTCATTCTCCTTGCCATACACGTTGCTATGCGCGTATGGACACTGACCTACTTCGCACCCACCCTTATGGGATTCATGGCCCTGGATATACGACCAGGGACGGACGCCGCTTTACTGGAAAAAGCCACTACCTGGAAGCTGCTCAACTACCTGCGTGTAGGCATTTACGTGATGGTTAACATCGGCTATGCTATGCTTTTGGTGCGCGCGGTAAAACCCAGGGAGCAACAGGAAAATATTCACGGAACTGTATAAACAATATTATATGAAAGGGAAAAAGGTATTGATTGCCGGGGCCGGAATCGCGGGGCCGGCATTGGCGATAGCACTCATTGAACAGGGGGCCGAAGTCAGCATCATCGAAAGCCGCCGGGAAAGCCAGATGGAGGAAGGCCTGTTTATCGGCATATCACCAAATGGATTGAATATCCTGCGTGGACTGACCGATCTTTCCAAACTTTACGAGGATTACTGCCCGGGAACCCTGCATTTTCTGAATGCACGGGGCAAATGCATTGCCAGCCTGGATACCGCCTACCAAAAGGAACAATATGGAATAGAAGGCGTCCAGGTCAGAAGATCGGCCATCACCCGTCTTTTGCACAACAGGCTAACCTCTCTGGGCGGTGTCATCCAATACGATTGCCGGCTGGAATACATCGATGTTTCCGGGGAAAAAGTGTCCATACGTACGTCCAGCGGGGTATTAAGCGATTTTGATATGCTGATTGGCGCCGATGGCATTCATTCAAGATGCAGAGATATTGCATTCCCCCGTAGTCCCAGGCCTGCCTTTACAGAGCTCCTTTCCACGGGCGCCATCACAGACATACCGGGATGGAAGGATACAACCGGGGCCATTAATATGACCTTCGGGGAACGCGCCTTCTTTGCTTATGCCACCTCCAACAAAGGCGAGGTATGGTGGTTCAATAACTTTTACCGGAAACAGGAACCGGACCGCAAAAAGATTGATCCCGCCCTGCAGCAGGAAATCAAAACAGCACTGCTGCAACTCCACCAGGAAGATCACCGCAAAGTAAACGAGATCATCACGGCCACCGGGGATCTTTTTGCCTACCCTATCTATGATATGCCGCAGCTGGAAAAATGGTATACCAAAAATATATGCCTGATCGGCGACGCCGCACACGCCATTTCTCCGCATACCGGTCAGGGCGCCTCCCTTGCGCTGGAAGACAGTGCCGTACTCGCCAAATGCCTGGCGGCATATGCGGAGCCTGAAAAGGCGTTTGCTGTTTTCCAGGAACTGCGCCAGAAAAGAGTGGAAAAGGTAGTGGCCCAGGCCAGGAAAATCGGGAAATCGAAATCAAAGGCCAATCCGGTTGCCACCTTCTTCCGGGACATCTTCCTGAAACATTTTATAAACCTGGAAAAGAAAAAAATGGATTGGGTATACGCTTACAAGGCGGATGAGGTAAATGTTTAGTTCCCTTTAACAATGACCTGGTCAATCATCTGTAAACCCCAAATCCGCAGCTCCTCCAACTGCGGATTTCGCCTTTCATGAAACTTCAGCGCCGGCGCCAATCATATTACGCTTTTATACAGTATATATCTCCTTAACATATTACTACCCGCGTACAATTATCCAAAATATGCGGGTTTCCAAGTAAATCTTTGAAAAATTACAAAGCACTGACTATCAGTTCAATATATTGTAAAACAAGCGCAAACACCCGGCCCACCTGCTATTTCAGCGCCTTTCAAGGCATATCCTTAGAAAAAATATTGAAATAAAATAGATTTTATGAATAAATTTGAACAATCAAGTAGCTACTTTTAAAATTTTAAAAAATGAGCAATAAACCCGCTACCTTATTTGACAAAGTATGGGATTCACATGTTGTGAGGAAAATTGAAGATGGTCCGGATGTATTTTTTATCGACCGCCACTTTATTCATGAAGTAACCAGCCCTGTGGCTTTTCTTGGAATGGAAAACAGGGGTTTAAAGGTAATGTTTCCTGAAAAGACCTTTGCCACAGCCGATCACAATACGCCTACCATCAACCAGCATTTACCGGTGCAGGACCCACTTTCCGCCAACCAACTGAAGGCCCTGGAAACAAATTCCAACAAATATGGTATCTCCCACTGGGGATTGGGTAATCCGAAAAATGGTATTGTGCACGTGGTAGGCCCGGAAAACGGTATCACCCTGCCGGGTATGACCATTGTGTGCGGCGACTCCCACACCTCTACCCACGGCGCTTTTGGCGCTATTGCATTTGGTATCGGTACCTCTGAAGTAGAAATGGTACTCTCCTCCCAGTGCATTATGCAGCCCAAACCAAAGAAAATGCGGATCAACGTAACCGGTAAACTGGGTAAAGGCATTACACCGAAAGACGTAACCCTTTATATTATTTCCAGGCTCACCGCCGCCGGCGCTACCGGGTACTTCGTGGAGTATGCGGGCGATGTGTTTGAAAACATGAGCATGGAAGGCCGTATGACCGTTTGTAATATGAGTATTGAGATGGGCGCACGCGGTGGTATCATTGCCCCCGACGAAACCACTTACAATTATATTAAAGGCCGTGAGAAAGCCCCTAAAGGCGAAGCATGGGACAAAGCCCTCGCTTACTGGAAAACTCTGCGTACAGAGGAAGGCGCTACTTTCGATAAGGAATATACTTTTGACGCGGCCGACATTGAGCCGATGATCACTTATGGCACCAACCCCGGTATGGGCATGGGTATCACCAAACATATCCCTTCTGCACTGGCCGGCGACAGCAAAACCAGTTACGAAAAATCATTGCAGTACATGGGCTTTCATGAAGAAGAAGCCATGCTCGGTAAAAAAGTGGATTATGTATTTATTGGCAGCTGTACCAACGGCCGTATTGAAGACTTCCGCGCATTTGCCTCTATTGTAAAAGGAAGAAAAAAAGCAGATCATGTTACCGCCTGGATCGTTCCCGGTTCACACATCGTAGAGCAGCAGATCAAAGAAGAAGGGATCCTGGATATCCTGACAGAAGCCGGTTTCCAGCTGCGTCAGCCCGGATGCTCCGCCTGTCTCGCTATGAACGATGATAAAGTGCCGGCCGGCAAATACGCCGTGAGCACCAGTAACAGGAACTTTGAAGGCAGACAGGGACCCGGTTCCCGGACCATGCTGGCCAGTCCGCTGGTAGCCGCTGCAGCAGCAGTGACCGGCGTAGTAACCGACCCGAGAGAACTGATTGCCTAATCATCCCTTCTTACCATATTTATAAACGATCAACGAAAAATGGCTTACGATAAATTCACAATATTAAGGAGTACAGCAGTACCCATGCCCATCGAAAATGTGGACACCGACCAGATCATTCCCGCACGCTTCCTGAAAGCAACCGAGCGTAAAGGCTTTGGCGACAACCTGTTCCGCGACTGGCGCTACGAATCAGACGGTACACCAAAAAAAGATTTCGTTTTAAACAACCCGATCTATTCCGGTAAAATACTGGTAGCGGGTAAAAACTTCGGCAGCGGCAGCAGCCGTGAACACGCCGCCTGGGCTATCTACGACTACGGGTTCCGTTGCGTGGTGTCCAGCTTCTTTGCCGACATCTTCAAAAACAACTCTTTAAACATCGGTATCTTACCCGTACAGGTAAGTCCTGAGTTCCTCGATAAAATATTCACCGCCATAGAATCCGATCCTAAAGCGGAAATAGAAGTAAACCTGGAAACACAAACCATCAGCATTCCCGCTACCGGTGAAAGCGAGTCTTTTGACATCAACAGCTATAAAAAGCATAACCTGATGAATGGCTATGATGATATCGATTACCTGCAGGCTATGAAAGACGAAATAAAAACATTCGCCGCTAAAAGCCTCTACTAAAACATTCCATAAGTATTATGCCAGTGACCCAGCGCCACGTTGAAATAATGGACACCACACTCCGTGACGGTGAACAAACCAGCGGAGTATCTTTTTCGCCCTCAGAGAAACTAACCATCGCTCAACTTTTACTGACCGAAGTAAAAGTGGACAGGATTGAAATTGCTTCTGCCCGGGTTTCCGAAGGCGAATTTGCTGCGGTGAAGTCAATTACCAAATGGGCCAAAACCAATGGCCTGTTAAATAAAGTGGAAGTGCTCACCTTCGTGGATGGGGATGTTTCTGTAGACTGGATGCTGAAAGCCGGCGCAAAAGTAATGAACCTGCTCACCAAAGGCTCGCTGAACCACTTAACACACCAGTTAAAGAAAAAGCCAGCAGAACACTTTGCGGAAGTAGCCGCCGTGATAGCACTGGCCAGGAAAAAAGGACTGGAATGCAATGTGTACCTGGAAGACTGGAGCAATGGAATGCGCCATTCGAGGGACTATGTATTCCAGTATCTCGACTTCCTCCAGACGGTTCCGGTAAAACGCATCATGCTGCCGGATACCCTGGGCGTACTTACCCCCGATGAAGTAAAAGATTTCATTACGGAGATCGTACAACGTTATCCGAAGAGTCACTTCGATTTCCACGCGCACAACGATTACGACCTTGGCACCGCCAACGTACTGGAAGGCGTAAAAGCCGGCGCACACGGCATTCACCTTACCATTAACGGTATGGGCGAAAGAGCCGGTAATGCGTCTCTCGCCAGCGCCATTGCAGTGATGAACGATTTCCTGCCGGAAGTAAAAACATCGGTGGCTGAAACATCCCTGTATACCGTAAGCAAGCTGGTAGAAACCTTTTCAGGATTCCGCATCCCGGTGAATAAACCGATTGTGGGCGAAAACGTATTTACACAAACAGCCGGCATTCATGCGGACGGCGACAAGAAGAACAAACTGTATTTCAGCGACCTGATGCCCGAACGCTTTGGCCGCACCCGTAAATACGCCCTGGGCAAAACCAGCGGTAAAGCCAATATAGAAAACAACCTGCAGCAGCTGGGCATCAAACTGTCGGATCCCGATCTGAAAAAGGTAACGCAACGCATCATTGAACTGGGCGACCGGAAAGAGGTGCTTACCCAGGCCGACCTGCCTTATATTATTTCTGATGTGCTGGACAGCAACCGCATCGAGGAAAAAGTGACCATAGAAAACTATGTGCTCACCCACTCCAAAAACCTGAACCCTTCCGTGGCCTTAAAGATCTCCATTAACGGGGAAGTATACGAGGAACACTCGCAGGGCGACGGCCAGTACGATGCCTTCATGAATGCACTGAAGAAAGTATACAAAAAGCTGAAAAAGGAACTGCCCCCGCTGGCCGATTATGCCGTGCGCATTCCTCCCGGCGGTAAAAGCGATGCCCTCTGTGAAACCATCATCACCTGGCGCCTGAATAACAAGGAATTTAAAACCAGGGGACTGGACAGCGACCAGACCGTATCCGCGATCAAGGCCACCCAAAAAATGCTGAACCTAATCTAAACTATCAATAACAACTGAATGGCTACCAAACATATTTTAATTGTTCCGGGAGATGGAATCGGACAGGAAGTAACTGCAGTAGGAAAAAAGGTATTAGACAAGATCGCTGCAAAATTCGGACATACGCGCATGGTGCTCAACGGCGGCCCGGTGCATCCCGAGCGCGGCTT
>JBCNPS010000600.1:0-4373 GCA_039593235.1 Chitinophaga sp.
TATCTCCAGGCAAAAGATTGGCAGGCTTATGATCAGCGCGACCAGAGCCTTGCAAACGGTCATACCCTGGAAGACGGCACCCGCGCCAATAACGAAGGTTATAATGGAGTGAATGTATATGGAGATGAAAATACGGTGAATATGTACACCGGCCTGAAACCTTCCCTCATGCCACAAATGATTGCATTGTCGCAGCAGCTGGGAGGCGCCCTCACACCGGATCAGTTGTATAACGCCATTCTCCCTCCGCAGAATATGTCGAATGTAACCCGCACCGGTTACAACGAAGCGGATGTGGTGGACTATACCACCAAAAACATGAAGCTGAACGCGGCATTGCATTACCGGCTTACGCCCAACCTGGAAGCCATTTTACAGGGTAGCTACGGTTCCGGTACTACAGTGTATACCGGCGCTGACCGTTACTCCCTGAAAAACTTCAACATGGGTCAGTATAAAGTGGAACTGAAGAGTCCTGATTTTTATGTAAGATTGTACACCACACAGGAAAGGGCCGGCGACAGCTATGCCGGTGGTACACTGGCTTCCGGCATTAACGAGGCCTGGAAAAGCAGCCAGCAATGGTATACTGAGTACTTCGGTACTTATGGATTGGCAGCAGGCAATCTCTTTAAAACCACTTTTACCAATAACCTCCCACAAGGCGTTCCTGCTGCATTTGCGGCCGCCCAGGCAGCGGTGCAATCCCAGCAGGCAAACTTTATCAGCGCCGCCCGTGCCAATGCCGATAAAGGCCGCCTGATTCCCGGCACGCCTGAATTTGATGCTGCCGCAGATAAAGTGAAGAATAAACCCATTCCCGGCGACGCTTCCGGCGTGGGCGCCAAATTCACCGATAAAACCAATTTATACCAGGCCGAGTTCATGTATAACTTTCATAACCTGGTCCATTTTGCAGAGATCCTTGTAGGCGGTAACTACCGCCGCTATGCGCTAAATTCCGAAAAAACACTGTTTGCCGTAGATGATAACGGCAAGGAGTTCCGCATCAATGAATACGGCGGTTATGTGCAGATCATGAAAAAGATCATTGAGGATCATGTGAAACTTACCGGCTCCCTGCGCTATGATAAGAACATGAACTTCAAAGGCCAGTTCAGCCCGCGTTTATCTGCGGTGTATACTTTCCTCGGTACACACAACATCCGCGCTTCTTATCAAACAGGTTTCCGTATCCCGCATAACCAGGATCAGTATATCGATCTCGTAACGCCACAGGCTCACCTGATAGGTGGCTTGCCTTTCCTCCGCGAACGTTATGGGTTGGATAAAGGACCGGTATTCTCCCTGCAATCCGTACAGGCTGGCAACCCTACCCAGTATGTTTTCCGCGAGTTCCTGCCGGAAAGGATCCAGGCTTATGAAATAGGTTATAAAGCCGTGATCGCAAAACAACTGCTGATCGATGCATATATCTATAAGAATGATTTCAAAAATATGAATGGTACGCAGGTACTGGTGCAGCCAACTGCCGATCCTGCCGTTAATAATATCTTCTCTGTACCGGTAAGCGCCACTGAAGTGGTGCACTCCTGGGGATGGGCATTGGGATTGGATTACAGCCTGCCGCTTAATTTCACCGCCGGTGGTAACATTTCCTATAACGAACTGACCAATGAAAAAGACCTCGGCTCATTTATGACGATGTATAACACACCGAAAGTGCGTTACAGCCTGAACCTCGGCAACCGTAACATTGCCAATTCCAACTTTGCCTTTAACATTTTATGGAAGTGGCAGCAGTCGTTCATCTGGCAATCCTCTTTTGTAGGGCCTAATTTAAATGCTGCAGGGTTGAGCAAAATTCCTGCTTTCGGTACGCTGGACGCCATGGTGAGCAAGTTTTTCCCGAAAGCTAAAACCACCGTTAAACTGGGCGCCGCCAACCTGCTGAACAAGAAATATATTCAATCATGGGGTAATCCTACTATCGGCACACAAGCCTATATTTCTATAGGATATAACTTATAAAAAGAGAAGCCCCGGATACCGTTTTGTACCCGGGGCTTTTTATGTTTGCTTAAAGCTAACAAAAGAATTTTGAATTAACACAAAGGGGTTATATAATTAATATAGGCATGTACGTTAGGGGTTATATAGCAACGGGCCGGATGGCCGGCCCGTTTGTTTGTTGTAACCTTCATGGAACTTATCCAGAAGTATCGTTAAACGTTGAAACGGAAATGCATTACATCACCATCGGCAACGATATACTCTTTACCTTCAATACGCAAACGGCCGTTGTCGCGCGCGGCTGATTCAGATCCGTATTTCACGTAGTCATCATAGGCAATTACTTCCGCTTTGATGAAACCTTTTTCAAAATCGGTGTGGATCACACTGGCGGCCTGCGGGGCTTTCCATCCTTTGTGGATGGTCCAGGCGCGTACTTCCTGTACACCGGCGGTGAAATAGGTGATCAGTTCCAGCAGGTTATAGGCGGAGCGGATCAGGCGGTTCAGGCCGGGTTCTGTTAAACCATATTCTCCAAGGAACAGTTCTTTATCGGCAGGGTCTTCCATTTCGGAGATCTGCGCTTCGATAGTATTATTCATTATAATTACCTGTGCGTTTTCCGCTTTCACGGATTCCTGCAGGGCCTGGGAAAATTTGTTGCCGGTATGAAGGGAGGCTTCATCCACGTTGGCAACGTACAATACCGGTTTTTCGGTAAGCAGGAACAGGTCGGCAATGGCTACCCTTTCTTCTTTACTGAGGCCCAGTTCGCGGATGTTGCGGCCTTTCTCCAGGTGCTCCTGGCATCTTTTCAGTATTTCAAATTCTGCTTTTGCTTTCTGATCGCCGCCGGTTTTAGCCATTTTCTCTGTGCGCGCTACTTTACGTTCCACGCTGTCGAGGTCTTTCAGCTGCAATTCGGTGTCAATGATTTCCTTATCGCTTACGGGGTTGATGTCTCCTTCTTCGCGGAGGATGTTCTCATCTTCAAAGCAGCGGATCACGTGTACGATGGCATCTACTTCGCGGATATTGGCCAGGAACTTGTTTCCCAAACCTTCCCCTTTGCTGGCGCCTTTTACCAGGCCGGCAATGTCTACAAACTCGATGGTAGTAGGCACTATGCGATCAGGTTTTACCAGTTCCGCCAGTTTATGCATACGTTCATCAGGCACATCCACCTGCCCTACGTTTGGTTCTATAGTACAGAAGCGGTAGTTACTGGCCTGCGCCTTAGCGCTGTTGCTCACCGCATTAAATAAAGTCGATTTTCCTACATTCGGCAATCCTACAATTCCAACTTGCAAAGCCATTTTTTAAAATTTGCGCAAAGATAGGTTTATTTTAGTTTATTTGTTGATTGAATAAACCAATAATCTAATGGCATTAAACTACGTATGGCTGGGATTTTTTCTTATTGCATTTGTTGTAGCACTTTTCAAGTCAGTAGTTTTACATGATGCGTCCATTTTCGGGGAGATCATGAACGGCATGTTTGCCAGCGCCAAAACCGGTGCGGAGATCTCGCTGGGACTGGCCGGTATCATGACTTTATGGCTGGGCATCATGCGGATCGGCGAGGTAGCGGGGATGATCAACCGGTTTTCCAGGCTGGTGAATCCTTTCTTTTCCAAGCTGTTCCCTGAAGTGCCAAAGGGGCACCCGGCAATGGGATCTATGATGATGAACTTTTCCGCCACCATGCTGGGGCTCGATAATGCCGCCACGCCCATGGGCTTGAAAGCGATGAAGGAGTTACAGGAGATCAACCCGCGGCCGGAAGAGGCCAGCAACCCGCAGATCATGTTCCTAGTGTTGAATACGGCCGGTGTGGTGCTGATTCCCACTTCTGTGATAGCCATACGGCTGGCGGCCGGCGCAGCTAACCCCGCCGATATCTTCATCCCTACCCTGATATCCACGTTCATGGCGTTCATTATGGGGATGTTTGTTGTTTCCATCTACCAGAAGATCAATCTCTTTAAATTACCCGTACTGGTATTCCTGGCGCTGTTTGCCGGGATCATGGCTGCCTTATGGTTTTGGGTACATAGCTTACCTCCTGCGGAGATAGGCCCTAAAACGGCTTCCCTCGGCGGGGCCATCATATTTGGCATTGTCATTATTTTCCTGGTGGCGGGGATGGTAAAAAAGATCAATGTATACGACGCCTTTATCGAGGGCGCCAAAGAAGGGTTCCAGGTATCTGTAAGGATCATCCCTTACCTGGTGGGGATGCTGGTAGCTATCAGCGTGTTCCGGACCACCGGTTGCCTGGATTATATTACCAACGGGATCGGTTTACTGTTTGCCGCCATAGGGTTCAATACCGATTTTGTGCCCGCCCTGCCGGTGGCCTTTATGAAACCGCTGAGCGGCGGCGGCGCCCGCGCCCT
>JBCNPS010000601.1:0-4358 GCA_039593235.1 Chitinophaga sp.
GTAGCCGCTACCGCACCTTCTGCATGGAAGTATTCCGGTAACGCTGCAAAGAATACAACAGCCAGGAACGTACTGTTTCCCATTCCTAATACAGAAACTACCATTAACCACCTGGCAGAACAAAACAAGGGTTGGTAACACCGGGTCAAAAAATTTTAATATGCGCAATTCAATATACCTGTTGATCATTGTTATTATATTTATCTCCTGTTCCAAGGTGAAAGTAGAAACACCGTCGCTGGAAGTGGCTACTTCCTCGCTTACTTACAAAGTGGGAGATACCGTTACCTTTAACTTTACAGGTAACCCGGATAATATTGTTTTTTATTCCGGTGAGCCCGGCCATATATATGAGTTCCGGACCCGGACCACTGCGGAAAATGACCTGCAGATCAATTTTAAATCGCTTGTACAATATGGCGTGATCTATAAGAACCTGCAGCTGCTGGTATCCAACAACTACAACGGCGCCGGCGATACTGCCAGTGTAAGGGCCGCTACCTGGACGGATATTTCCGATCGGGCTGTTTTTTCCACCGGGCAGGACAATACGCCGTCGGGCACTATCAGCCTGAAAGAATTTGCCGACCCGAAGAATACCGCCGCCCGTATTTATGTTGCTTTTAAATATACGGACTATAAAAAGACACAGGGACAGAACCGCTGGGTGATCCGGACGTTTGAAGCCAATAATATTTCTGAAGATGGTGTAGTATCGCCGCTGGCGGTTTTATCTACTGCCGGGTGGAAGGGATTTGATTTTAAAAACCCCGCCAGTGTATGGTCCATTACTACTGTTCAGCTGCTGATGTATGGTGGTGATAAGAATGCAGATGATAATGAAGACTGGGTGATCACCAAAGGATTTGATCCTTTTTCTATTAAACCGGACGCTGGAGTTGCACTGAAGAATATCAGCACTACCTTACCATCTTATCAGTATGTATATACGAAACCGGGCACTTATAAAGTAACCTTTGATGCATCAGCGGTGCGTTACAACGGTGAAAAAAGAACGACGAAAGAACTTACTTTAACTATCACCCCATAGCAGGAAAGCAGGGGTTAAACGGACACATTTGATGAACACTGTAATCGATACATCGGTCATTATTGTATTTTCCTTATTTATTATGCTGGTAGGTTTCTCCTTTTCCCGTACAGGGAGAAACCTCAAATCCTTTTTTGCCGCCGGCGAATCGGTGCCCTGGTTTATAGGTGGGTTGTCGCTTTTTATGAGCTTCTTTTCAGCCGGCACTTTTGTAGCATGGGGGTCAATTGCTTATAAATACGGATGGGTGGCCATCACCATACAATGGACCATGTGTATTGGCGGACTGGTAACCGGGCTATACCTGGCGCCCCGGTGGAAAGCTACCGGCAATCTTACCGCCGCGGAATTTATCAGGGAACGCCTGGGCGTGGAAGTGCAGAAGATCTATATCTACATTTTCATGGTAGTATCGCTGCTCATTAAAGGCTCCGTGTTGTATTCCGTGGCCAGGCTGGTGAGTGCCTCACTGGGGCTGCCGTTGATGCCCAGCACGGTAGTGCTGGGGCTGTTCATGATAGCCTACACTGCTGTGGGCGGCCTGTGGGCGGTAATGGTAACGGATATATTACAGTTTGTGATCCTCACTGCGGCTATACTGATCATTATACCGCTGGCATTTGACGCATCCGGCGGCGTACAACATTTTTTGCATTTTTCCCCTGAAGGATTTTTCAGCGTAGTGAATGGAGAATACACCTGGGGCTTTATCCTGGCCTTTGCCTTGTATCATGTTTTTTATATAGGCGGTAACTGGACGTTTGTACAGCGTTATACCAGCGTGGATGTGCCGCGTTCTGCATCTAAAGTGGCTTATCTTTTTGCGGGACTGTACATTATCAGTCCTGTGCTCTGGATGCTGCCGCCTATGTTGTATAAAAGTATTAATCCCGGTTTGCAGGGGCTGGAAACGGAGAACGCCTATCTTATGATGTGCCAGCATGTGTTGCCGGCCGGGCTGATGGGTCTTATTCTCACGGGTATGTATTTCTCCACATCAGCATCGGCCAATACTGCGCTCAATGTAGTATCGGCTGTATTTACAAATGATATCTATAAAGGTTCCATCAACCCCAATGCTTCTGATAAAAAACTGATGAGCGTGGCCCGCATCTCTTCCTGGTTCTTCGGGTTGGGAATGATAGGCATTGCTTTGATAGTGCCTTACATTGGCGGTATCGTGGAATTTACGCTGAGCATAGGCGCCGTTACCGGCGGGCCGTTGCTGGCGCCGCCTATATGGGCGCTGTTTTCAAAGCGGCTAACGGGAAAGGCTACACTGTATATTACCGGTATCAGCCTGGCTACTAACCTGGTGTTTAAAATTATTATCCCGCTGGCTGGAGGACAAGGTTTAAGCCGTGCCAATGAAATGTTGCTGGGAGTGGTGCTGCCCTTTATTATGCTGGCGTTGTACGAAGTATATGCCTACTACAAAGGACTCACCAGTAATGAATATATACAGCTTAGAACATTGAAGGCGCAACGCCGGGAAACGGTGCGTGAAAAAGATGAAAAGGAAGAACTGGAAATAAAAAAGCAAAACAAGTTTGGCCTGAAGGTAATTGCCTTTTCCCTTTCGTTCATTGCTTTACTGTTGTTCGGGCTGTGTTTCTTTTCAGGAAAGAGCGCCGGGCTGGTGGCAGGTATTGCGGTGGTGATCCTGTTAACCGCACTCATTCCCCTGAGGGCATCGCGGAAAGTAAAGATCAGCCCGGCAACGGAACGGGCTGCGCATTTGGTAAATTAAAAAGATAATCTCTTGAGAAAAATATTATCAGCCGGGTTGGTGTTTTTTGCAGCCTGTATGCCTGCACAGGCGCAACAACAGGCGCCAGCGCTCCGCAACAACGCGTTGCAGCTTTCCTGGGTAAACCGGAACGGGGAGTGGCATATCGGTAACGTTGCTGTGCACGGGCAACAGCTGCCTCATGTGAGCGGGGAATATACATTGCTATATACAAAAGATAAGCCGGGCGATACGCCCATTACGCTGTATGATAAAGATGGTAAAAAGAGCAGCTTTCTTGAATCGCAGTACAGGTACATCACGCCTTTGTGGAATGCAGCGCTGCAGCCTGTTCCCATGAACACTGCCGGTGAAGCTATTTATTTTTATCCATCTTCCTTCAGTAAAAATAACAACACAATTACCTTCACAGCGGAAACCAACAAAGCTGCTGTTGTCGCTTCCTGGCGCCTGGATGAGCAGTATCCGGGAGATGTGCTGGTGGAAATATCCCTGCAGGCAAAAGAGGATGGCTATTACTCAATGGCAACGCCTACATTGGCTACTGTACAGGAAAATGAACTGGCATGGGCAGGCATACCAGGATATTTTCAAAGCAATGCTATTGAAAAAGATCTTATAAAATCATATGCCTACATGCAGGGTATTCCCAATAAACCGGTGATTGTGCGCGAAAGAACAGCCGCTACTTTGTCGCCTTTTATTCAAACAAAAAACAACCTTACCCTGGCGGTGATCCCTGCGCCCGGCACTGGCCGCGATCCCTGGGAAGAAGATACCAAAACACAAAACGAATGGCTGCTGGGCCTTTCCCTCATGAACCGGAAGGCAACGCTCACGCCTACACTCTATCACCCGGTGCTGGGCGAAAAAGGTTCCCTGCTGAAGAAGGGAGATAAGGTAAGCTTCTCTTTCCGGTATACCCTTCAGCAGGCCGGCTGGTACAGTGTGTTTAAACATGCGGTGAACGACATCTATCATTTCAACGATTTCCTGGCACTGAAAAAAACGGGGCAATCGCTCACCAGCCGTATACTATCCATGCACAAATACCTGGTGGATAATAAAACCTCGCTGTGGAATATTGAAAATTATAAAGGGATGGAGATAGGCGCCCAATCTTACCTGGGCGGCGTATATGGCTCGGAGAAAGACGCCATGAAAAATTCGGACTATGGCGCCATGTGGATGCTGGCTACTATTACCGGCGACAGCCTACTGCAGCAAACCCGCCTGCCTTACGCGCGCAACTTTAAACTGCAGCAGCAGGATCATACGCCCGGTTTTTTCCATGGAGCGGCAGCAGGGCAATACTATCTCACCAAAAGCAAAAGATTTACAGAAGAATGGGGGCCTTATGTAGAACCCATTGGTCTTACTTATTACACGATGATGGACATGGGGAATATCCTGTTGTTCAACCCAGGGGACACTACGTTAAAAAAGGAGCTGCGGTTGGCGGCCGACAAGCTGCTGGCCTGGATGAAGCCGGAAGGTAAGTGGGCGGTAGCTTATGACCATGCTACGCAAAAAGAAATGTTTACGGAGGTAGAAGAC
>JBCNPS010000602.1:0-4342 GCA_039593235.1 Chitinophaga sp.
TCTATAGATGGTTACCGTTGGAAAGAACTTTTCAGAGGTGCGGAACATGCGTTGCTGGTAAACAAAAAGTATAATGAGGATACTGCGCGTAACCTGAAAAGATATTGGGCGGAAGATCAGTCGGAGAGAAGAAAACTGCTTATGCCTTTTACATGGGATTATATTGCGCAACACGGGCAACTATATGGTAATCGTGATCTGGGTAATAACGTGAACGTACGCAATAAAGCCTGGATCTCTTATCCCGGCCGCGCGGAAACGCTTACGGGATATGCCGATCCCGCTATCACTTCCAACAATCACCCGGATAATCCCAATGAAACGGTACTGGAGTTTCTTGATAAACAAAAAGGGTTCAAAGGGAAAGTGGTCACATTTGCTTCCTGGGATGCAGTGGTGAGAATTGTGAATCGTAACCGGAGCGGTATGCTGGTAAATATCCCTTTTGATGATCTTACCGGTGATCATCTTTCAGAAGCAGAAAAGCTGGCAAGTGAAACGCAGCACTATGCACCAAAGATCTGGGGAGATGGGGAACGGCTGGATGCCAATACCTACGCTATTGCACGGTCGTATATTTTTGCGCATCATCCGCGGGTGGTGTACCTCGACCTCGCAGATACAGATGAATATGCACATGAAGGAAAATATGATGCGTACCTCGAAGCCATTCATAACATTGATGCCATGATTGCCCAACTCTGGAAAGGACTACAGGAAGATGATTTTTACCGGAATAAAACCACCTTTATCATTGTACCTGATCACGGCCGTGGAGATGATCGTCAATGGACCAGTCATGGCGCTTCCGCTCCCCATGCCGATGAAACGTGGCTGATGGTGCTTGGCCCGGATACAGCGCCACTTGGTGAAATAAAAGCGGCGCAGCAACTTTACCAGGACCAGTTTGCGAAAACGCTGGCTGCTTTTCTTGGGTTTGATTTTACGGCTAAACACCCGGTAGGGGAGGTGGTGAGTGGGGTGTTGAGGAAGTGATTATAGACATGGATGATTGTTGAATAGCAGTCCCCCTCCGTCATAGAGGGGGATTTTGTTTTTGGGGTATTTTATAGTTTAAATATTTATTATAAATTAGATGGTGTAGGATAGCCTCCAGTACTTTGAAACAGAAACTTAATATGGTGGATATATTTATCGAGTTAGATCAAAGTGATGCATAAGAATAACGAAATATTTAAAATTGTGTGGCTCCCTCAGCAGGATGAAATAATTTTTAATGCGAAATATGAAACACCTGTTTCATTGCATTCAGACTTATACAGTAAGCTGGCAACCTATATTGATATTGGTGAGTGGAAGTATTTGTATGAAAAGGCTTATAGAAACTGGTTGGATGATATTAGTGATGCCGTTTACAATATACATGATCAGGTTAATAGGTCGATGATTGTTGCGTTAATTCAGCTAAACGAAACATTGCCTGGCCGGCGTCTCTGTTATTGGTTTGACATTGACAGAACTCATAATGAAGGGTTTACCTGGAAATGCTGCCCTATTTCAGGAAAGGAGTTAATTCTTTTAGGAGATGGATATTCCAGGAAAAATTCTTTTATATCACCTGAATACCCGCTTGTATTTCCTGTTTATGAAGACTGAGAAGCCTATTGGAATTGTTCAATTGATAAAGGTAGTGGACTGGATAATCTTTTACTAAGAATATGAAGGCTATTGCCCCGCTGTAACTTTACCTTACCGACAACTGAAATATATGGCAAAAGGAAATATTCTATTACGAAAAGCCTTCAGCGAAATGCAGAAAGAATCTCCAGACTTGCAGATTGCCTTTGATTTTCTGCAGCAATCTGCAAATCTGGGAAATGCGGAGGCACATTATGCTCTCGGCACATGGTACCTGCATGGGACTTTCGTGAAGAAAGATCCATTTTTAGCGGTTGAATATTTTATGGATGCTATGGAAGATAATTATAGTAGTGCGTATTTTGACCTGGCTGTTTGTTATGAAACAGGGAATGGGATTAGGAAGAACTATAAGAAAGCATTTGAGTACTATCTGAACGCTGCTTTAACAGGCGATAAACAAGCTATATATGAAGTTGGAAGATGTTATTATTACGGAATTGGTATTCCAAAAAATAAAAGTATGGCTGATATTTGGCTGAGGCAGGCGGAAAAAGGGAATAGATAATATAATATGCCGCCTGTAAAATAAGCACAAAGAAACTCCTCCAAACCTATACTATGAATCGGGGAAAATTTATCCCGCTTCCAAATAATCATTTACTATGCGAATTTTCATAAGTCTTTACCAGATTACGATAGGTATTGCCAGTTTGTTTTTATTCATCCAACCGGTTATAGAGGCCTATCGGGACATGACAAACATCCAGCTGTTTATCGCGATTTTAGTGATTGTTTTTTTGGGATATTATTTATATACCAATTTTTGCATGCTGTTCGGAAGAATAACCAGGAAAATCCATTTACAGTTTAATATCTGGATGAACTTTATCCAGATTGTACAATTGACATTGTTTAGTATTTCGTTTAAAATAATACTCGGAATGGAAGTGGCTCCTTTCCTGTTGTATAGCGACAAGGTGGGTTTGGGAGTTAAATATGATATCTTTAATCTCAGGTTTGATTTATCCTACGACAGTAGTCAGCATGATTTGAGAGTTGCGGTTAATGTTATTCCACTTGTTATTTTTTTGATACTTAATGCGCAGTATAACAAGAAGAAGAGTAACCCGGAAGTGGGGAAGTAATGCAATTCCCCCCATGTGCCTAGCTGGATGGACCTGTGATCACATTATAACCCCGATGGCACTATGCAGCGGGTAATAATGACTTCCGAAGGCGTACACATGGCACACTAAATGCGGTAACAACCACTATGAAAACAGCATACATCTTACTCCTCAACTTATTCCTCATGACTACAGCTACCGCGCAGGATACCACCCGCTATATAAAAACCAGCACCGGCTACCTGATGGTACTCCGCCAGGGAGACGATATCTTTAAACAGCTGGAATCCTTTGCTGAAAGGGAAAAGATTCCTTCTGCCAGTTTTACCGGCTTTGGATTCGTGAATGTTACTTTCGGTTATTTTAACCGGAACACCAAAAATATGAGCCCAAAGCATTTAATAATATGGAGCTGTCCGGTATGAACGGGTCTATAGCCTGGCAGAAAGGGAAAGTTTCATTGCACACGCATGGAACTGTTACCGGTAAGGATTTTAGCGCCTTCGGCGGACATATGCTCAGCGGCACCGTGGGCGCCGGATCGCTGGAGATCACAATTACTGTGCATCCGCAACGGCTGGAGCGGGTTTTTGAAGAACCGTTGGGCGCCAATGTGCTGAGCCTGGAAAAGCGATAATCGTTTACCCTCCCCAATGAAAGGCCGCTTTTACCAATGCCTCATTGCTTTCCGCAACACTACCGGCCGGATCGTGTAAAGTATCTTCAAATCCTATCCGCAGGTCATAACCCTTATATTTGCCTATCTCCAGTATTTCCCAGCAGGTATTATCCACACCATGTAACACTACTGTTTGGTGAGGGAGTTTTTCTGTTAATTTATCTTCAATAGCTTTTACGGTGGCCAGGGCTGCGTTCAAATCCTGTTCTTCCGGCTCAATCAGCAGGCGGAAGCATTCTTTCAATAAACCCTTGCCGATGAAGTTTTCCAGTGCCTGCGCACTGTTTAGTCCCGCTTCCACACCAATTTGTTTTTCAAGTACTGTCTGTACAATCTGTTCAAACCCTGGTTCATGCCCGTTCACAGATACAAAATTGGGTAGTATTTCCCATTGCCGTATAAGCTCCACTCTTTTATTGATATCCGGCTCTATCCAGGCGCCGGTACTGATGCCTACAGGGACATCGGGCAGGGCTGCCTTCAGCGCTTTCACCTGTTCATTTACAAAGGCTGCTTCCAGTGTTTCTTTGCCATTGTGGTCGCGCACATGAAAATGGATGGCGCCGGCCCCCGCCAGTACAGCGCCTTTAGCTGCTGCTACCAGCTCTGCTGTGGTGATGGGAATGTTGGGATGGTCTGCTTTGGACCTTGAACCGTTTAATGCTGCTTCTATAAACATAGTCCTGGCTTTTTGGAAGCTACTGCATAAATGATACCTGTATAATGAATAGCGATTGGTGGCCAATCACAGGGAAGGGTATTGTGGAACAGTTTGAGCAGATTGCCGGCATTTTTCCCTGATGTGGGTAACAGGTCAGCGCTTCGGAGTAAATAATATAGCCAGGCGGGCACATATTGCATCCGCCTGGCTATATCTTCTTTTTAAAAAAATTACTTCGCAGCTACAACCGCCTTTTCATAGCCATCTTTCTTT
>JBCNPS010000603.1:0-4342 GCA_039593235.1 Chitinophaga sp.
GCAAACTATATGTACTTAATAATCCATGGGGAGGTACCTGGGACCTGGGCCGCAACGGCGCCACAGATATTCATTGCTACAGTACCGGCGGCGCGCTGATGTGGACGCTGCAGGCGCTCAACTTTGAAGGCAACGCCGCCGCAGATGCCGGCACCGATGGCGAATTACTTTACAGCGGCAATATCATTTATTCCTATACCGGTACCGATGGCGGCGCTTATGTGGCCAACACGGTTGATCCTTACCGCTATCCCTGGGATGCACGCATCCAGATGAGCGACCGCGGGCGGGGCGAACATTTCGGACACCTCGCCAATGTAGGCGGGCACCGGATCCTGGTGGCCAATAACCAGAATGCAGATATCTTCTATACTTACTATTTTAACCCCGCTACGGATGGTTACATCGCTATTCCAGGCGATACTATTACGAAGGTAAGGAATGGGTTTTGCCTGGATTCCTTGGGAGATATCTGGATCTCACAGGATAAAACAAATGCCATTCAGCATTATCCGCTGACGGGATTTGCCACTAACGGAAAACCCATCTGGGGACCAGTGGTATCTACGCCCACGCCGGCTTCCATTGCGCGGCTGAACCAGTTGCAATACATTCCTGCCAGTGATGTAATGGTGCTGGCCGGTGGCAGTACCGACTGGACGCTGATTGGTAACCGTATAGAAGTATACCACGGATGGGTGGCCGGAAATCGTACTCCCGATACCGTTATTACGCTCAGCAGGGCCCAGGCAAAGTCGATGTCTGCCGCAGGCAATTATCTCTTTGTGGGCTATTATGCCATTCCGGATATCGATGTGTTTGACCTTACCACCGGCGCTTTGGTACTGACTATGAACAGCAGCAATCCTAACGTGTATGTAGGCAATGATGTGGATTCTCAATATGGTATCAAAGCCTATCATCGTTCCACCGGGGAGTACATGATCACTAAAGATGACTACAATGCCAACAAGGTAGTATTATATCGCTGGACACCGCCTGCGGCGGCTGATTCCAGTGGTGGCGGCAGCGGCCTTACTGCGGGGAAATTATTGCCGGCTACACGGGGATTAAGCGTATATCCGAACCCGGTAGTAAATACTTTAAACATCAATATCAAACTAACAAAGCCCACTGCGTGTATGATCAGCATTTATGATCTCTCCGGGAAAATAGTGAAAACAGTGGCTGCAAAAAACAACGGGCCCTGGAACATAGATGTGGGTAGTTTGCCGCAAAGCGCCTATATACTGGTGATCACAGATGCAGGCAATGGACAGATGATAGGCCAGCGTAAGTTTATAAAGCAATAACAGATGAAATATTTATGGATAGCAGCGCTGATGATGATCAGTGCAGGGAGCGGCATGGCCCAGATGAAAGCGCCGGAAGACTGGGTGAACTATGAAACGGTAATGGGCGTACGAAATAACCAGCGGCATTACGATTATGATGTGGTACTGACAAGCGCATCCAATCCTGCCAACGTGTTGTGGCCCGGTGAGCAGCCTTCCTACACCATACAGGTGATGAACCGGCTGAAAGTACCAATGGTGGCGGAAGGAAAAATAGAACTGATCAGTTATGGTACCAAAGGCCGTGCGGGCGACATATGGTTGCCGGAGATGGTGAAATTTGCCACCATCAGCACTACGCCGGTAAAGGTGAATATCTCCCCGGAAGGATATGTCAACATCGATCATCTTCCCATCATACCCCCGCGCTTTGGCGGTTACGCGCTGGTAATGGACCTCGGCAAATATGGCCGCCGTTTTATTACCAGCCTGGTGCGCACCTTTGCTGCCGATCCGCAGCGGATACAGTACCCCAAACAATCGTTGGATGATATGGGCGCTGATTTCCTGCAAAAGGTAGGGGTGCAGGCCATCCGCATGGGAGTGGATTATACGCCCGCTAACGCAAAAGACTATACGGAAAAAATGAAAGAACTTGACCGTAAATTAAAAGCGTATAAGGAAAAGAACATTACCGTGTTGCTGATGTTTGGCGCAGGATCTGCTCCACAGCCGTTCGACAGGTTCCGTTCTTTTCTTGACTCCGCCGGTGTGATGAAGAAAACCAAGCAGGACATGGTGTGGATGCCTTCGTCGGATAATGATTTCCGGGAATTTGTACACCGCCTCTGTGTGCAGTACGGCTGGCCCAAAGGACCGGTAACCGCCGTGTCCCTATGGAATGAACCCTGGGAAGGACTCTCTATTTCCGGGTGGCAATCGGATATTCCGCGTTACCGCGAAATATATACCGTAATGGCGCAGGCCGTGCTGGATGCCCGTAAAAAAGGTGCGGATGTGCTGGTAGGCGGTGGTGATTCCAATTCCAATGCCTGGGATAAATTGTTTGCAGATGGAAAAATGACGTTCCTGCCCATCTTCGATTTTTGTTCCATTCACTACCAGGGCATGGAGTCGCCTGCTATTTATCCCGAGTGGGTGAACCGCAAATCGCCTCATGGCCGCGTGAAGATCTGGGACACAGAAAGCTGGGTAGGTAATACCGACGATCGTATAGGCCTTACCGTAGCCACTAACCGCTCTGCCGGGTACGACCGCTCCATGGGCATTTACGCCGGGTACATGTACACCGGCGGCAGGGGCAGTGAACATTTTACCCGTAAAATAAATACGCCTTCCGGTATAAAAGAGATCGCCCGGATCCCTGATACCTGGTCGCAGGCCGCAGCGCTGGGCGCCGTACAGCATTTAATAGGAGAGCGGGATTTTAAGCAGTTACTGTTCCCTAAAGGATTACCCTGGGTAATGGTGTTCGACGGCCTGAAGAAGAATGCCGACGATGGTACTGTAGTGGTATGCGGCGATATAGGCGAAGCATTTGGCCCGGAAAATGTGTTGTTCCGCGAAGTGCGGGGACTGGCGCAAACAGCCGAAGCAGAGAAGCTGCGGGCAGCCGGTAAACCGGCGCCTTATGAGCCTTTGTCGGGTGGTAAGATGATCCTGCCGGCTGATTTTCAATTGTTCGATTTTTATGGCAACCCGGTATTACCCGTTGCCGGTAAACTGGAAATACCGCTGAACAGCCAGGGATATTATCTCCGTACCAATGGGGCCAAAGGTTCCTTTGCCGCCATGCTTGCTGCATTGAAAACCGCACGCATAGAAGGGTATGAACCGGTAGAGATCATCCCGGAAGATATGACCGCTCGTATTGAACAGCAACCACTAATGCCGCTGCGACTAACCAATATCCTGAACCGCCCGGTACAAGGGCGTTTGCAGGTGACCCTGGGTAACCTCCGTGTTGAAGCGCCGGTTACCGTGAAGCTGGCGCCGCACGAAACCATCACCATCCCGGTAAAGATAAAAGGCGGGGCTGCTTCGGTGAACAATACCTACCCGTTGTCAGTGCACTTTGATGCAGGCGCCGATGGTACCGCTGTGCATTATGAAGATATGCATGTGAACGTCATCTCACGGTTAAGTATACACGTAGATGGGCAGCTGGACGACTGGAAAACGGCATTGCCCCAAACGGTGAGCAGCCAGGGCACTGCAGCAGTAAGTTTAACCGAGGCAGCCTGGTATCCTTTCACCAATTTCGATACCCGCGCCAATGGTTATGCCAACGGCTATTTTGCCTATGATGATCACTACTTTTATTTTGCCGCCAAAGCAGCCGACAGTACACCGCATCCCGGCACTTACCGGTTTGAACAGCGCCCGGATGATGAGTTCTTTTATCCCGATACCGCTTACGCCATGGACATGCAGGAGGCGCTGATCAGCAAGGAAGGCAGCGTACCGGCCGAAGGGGTTTCCGCATTGCAGCTGCCCACCGGCGATGGCCGTATTATGCACTACCTGGAAAGCAGCGATAACACCAACTCTTTTGGCATAGATCTTCAGCTGAACACACTCACACAGGTGGCATTATACCTGCCGGCATTGCGGGTACCCAACCTGGTACTGGAAGTGTACAGTAACAACAGCCGCCTGCTGCAACGCCATATTACCAACCTCTGGAGCGGCGCCTGGGAAGTGCTGCAACTGAAAGGCAAAGTAAGGATCGTACTACATAGCAACGGCTGGTGGTATACCCCAAAACTGGCTGCGCTGATGTTTGATAAACCATCTGCCGCTAAAGATATTTTTGTAAAAGAAGACCTGGATACCCGGGGCGATTGGAAAAATGTATACGGCAAGGCGGGACATTATATAGTGGGTGTTCCGCCACAATTGCCGGACGGTGTAACGTTATCGCTGGTAGATAAACCGGTTAAATTTCCATTGTTATGGCCTTCCGGTGTACGGCATTATACTTACCGTAAAAATCCTGTAACACCGGATAATTCCGGCCTTGGGTA
>JBCNPS010000604.1:0-4338 GCA_039593235.1 Chitinophaga sp.
CATTTCTGAGCTGTGCCGGTATGCGGTAGCGCCGCATGACGAGCGTCGGAACTGGCCGGAGAAAGTGCGCCAGGCCGCCGAGTATATGGATGCGAATTACCGTTCGATGATCAGCCTGGACCAGCTGTCGGACCGGCTCGGGTGGTCCAAATACCATTTGCTGCGCACGTTTGCGGCTGCGGTCGGCCAGACGCCGAGCGAATATTTAAACCGGGTCCGCATTGAACAAACTATGCGGCTGCTCCGGCAGACGGATATGAGCGTTGAACAGATCGCGGAGCAGGTCGGATATTCCGGCGGCAGTTACCTGATCAAGGTGTTCCGCAAGATGACCGGGCTGACGCCCGGGGGCTTCCGCTCCGAAGAGGGGCAGCTGACGTTCAGCCGGATGTTTTTTGAAGATTATAACGTCGATAGACGTTTTTCTGATTAGTCGGCGAATAAACCGCAATATTTTGCTGTAATAGAAGAAAGATTACTATGGAAACGTTGTTCTTCCCGGACGTAATATAGGAGGCGTGAAAGCAATTTTATTATACGAAATCAATTCGGGAGGAATGTCATGCAGCATCATTCGTTTGCACCAACACCCCCTATGGGATGGAACAGCTGGGATTGTTACGGACCTACAGTAACGGAAGCAGAAGTAAAAGCCAACACGGATTACATGGCTAAATACCTGAAATCTTCCGGGTGGGAATATGTAGTGGTAGACATCAGGTGGTATGTAAGCAATGATAAATCACATGGCTATAATGAAACGGATCCTGATTACAATATTGATCAATATGGAAGATTTGTTCCCGCGGTAAACCGCTTCCCTTCTGCCAGAAACGGGCAGGGATTTAAACCGCTGGCCGACTATATCCACAACAAAGGATTAAAGTTCGGTATTCATATTATGAGAGGAATACCCGTTAAAGCCGTTGTGGAAAATTTGCCGGTGAAAGGCAGCTCCGCACGGGCGGCAGATATATATTCCAAAGAAGGCCAGTGCCTGTGGCTGCACGATATGTATACTATTCTTCCTGAAAAGGAAGGCGCCCAGGCGTACTATAACTCCCTTTTTGAAATGTATGCCGGCTGGGGACTGGATTTTGTGAAGGTAGATGATCTTTCTTCTCCTAGTTATTTCGCAGGAGAAATTGAAATGATCCGGAAAGCAATAGACCGCACCGGACGTAAAATAGTATTAAGCACCTCTCCCGGTGAAACGCCGATTGATCATGCCGCTCACGTGCAGCAATATGCCAACATGTGGAGAACCGTGGGCGATTTCTGGGATAACTGGAAACAGCTGAAAGAACATTTCCAGGTATTTGAACGCTGGAATAAATGGAGAGCGCCAGGCGCTTATCCCGACGGGGATATGCTGCCGCTGGGCCGCATCGGTATCCGGGCGGAACGTGGACAGCCCCGTATGAGCGGGTTTACAAAGGATGAACAATATACCCTTATGACCTTATGGTCGATCTTTAAATCGCCGCTGATGTTTGGTGGAAATCTTCCGGACAATGATCCGTTTACATTATCCTTGCTGACTAATAAAAACGTACTAAAAGTATTAAACAGCAGCACCGGCAACCGCCCTCTTTTTACAGAAAACGATAAGGCCGCCTGGACAGCCGATGATCCGGCTACCGGTGCAAAATACCTCGCTGTATTTAACACCGCAGATGATCCTTCCACCCCGGCTACGCCTGTTGCCGTTGAGCTCAGTACATTAGGTATTACCGGCGCCTGCACTATAACGGATCTTTGGTCGGGGAAACGGGTGGGCAGCTTTTCAGGGGCTTTCGCACCGGCTATTGCACGTCACGGTGCAGGGTTGTACAGGATTGAAGTGAAGAAATAAGTGTGATGGTTTGCAGATAAAGAAAAAGCCGCTTCCGGGCGGCTTTTTTTATGGCTATAACTCAGGCAACGCCACTCCTTCAGCGGGATAAAAATTGTTCTCAAGGAAAAAACAATATCTTCTCAGATCACGTATGGCAGCTGAATTAAGATAGTTTATATAAAGCTGTTCTTTACCCCTGTTTACCCTGCTTAATTCTGTATCGCGTAGCTGGTGCAGAAGATCCCCCCTGTTGGCCCACCAGTTTTTACATTCGCTATACGTCCAATGGTTATTCCCGTTACAAGAGTAGCTGTCCAATACTTCTACCGCCCCGGCGTCAATCACACCTATTAATTCCGTATAATTTTCCGGTTGCCTGAAAACATACTCACAACAATTGGCATCAAATAATACATTAAAAGGCGCTTCTGTTTCGCCGGTACCGCAGGTATCAGACTCCCCTGTATAGAATGGTCCGGGGAAATTAAATGGATGTTTTTGCTGCCAGTGATCATTATCAAAGCAATTCAGCGATAATTCTGATAACCCAAGCACACTTAACAGCTCTTTCCGTATAAATTCATCCGCATCCGGCCTGTAGAAAAACCGGGAAAAATCGGTTCCATAACGTTCTTCCAGCAGGGATACCTTGCTGTTTACCTCTTCTAAATGCTTCTTGATATATGCTTCTATGGAAGCATCTGTTTGAAAATCTATTTTGATAGCAGTTTCTTTACCGGTCTTCCGGAAGATGCTTTTTATTTTTTCTAAAAGTCCCATGATTATTTAACATCTTGCCTATTGCCGGCAGGACATACTGCAATGTACCCAATACCGGCTGTAATTTGCAGAACGTTCAACATTGTTTTACTTTTACCCCATGAACGCAGGTATCTTCCTACAAAGCAACTCCCTCCTGGATAACACCTATTTCGAACACACTTTAATTTTCATTGCCGAAAAGAATGAAAAAGGCGCCCTGGGGTTTGTGATCAATAAAGTATTTCCCCGCGCCATCAACGAGCTGGAGGAGTTCAAAAGCAGCATTCCTTTCCCATTGTACGAGGGTGGGCCGGTAGACCAGGAACATCTTTATTTTATACATCAGCGTCCTCACCTTATACCGGGAGGCGCACCGGTAAGCGGCAATATTTGCTTTGGCGGTGATTTTCCCACTGCTATGAAAGGGATCAACAACCATACCCTCACCGCTAATGATATCAGGATATTTATAGGGTATTGCGGCTGGGACGCAGGGGAACTTGAAGCTGAGATCAGGGAGGGTTCCTGGCAGGTGATAGAGGAAGCCGCGTTATTTGGATATTAAGCCGGTGGTAAAAATAATTGCACCCATCACTACCTACTTATTATTTTTTGCCATAGTTTGCAAAATAATCCGGCCTTTAAAGATAATTGTCATCCAACCAAACATACCAGGAAAAGGAACTGCTTTTGCGCATTGCTGAGGGAGATGAAGCAGCTTTCACCGTCCTCTTTAATCTTTATTCCACGCCACTGGCCGCTATCGCTTTGCGTATGCTTCAAAGCGAATCCGCAAAACAGGAGGTATTACAGGAAGTTTTTATTAAGATATGGCTGAACCGGGACCGGCTAACAGACATACAGCTCCCGGGGCCCTGGCTCAGGAAGATCACGATCCATGAATGTTTGCAATATCTCCGCAAAACTTCTTTGTACCACGCAAAGCTGGAAGATCTTAAACCGGAAGATGCCAGTTTTAATCAGGCATTGAATACCATTTCCGTTAAAGAAATACAACATGCAGTGAAACGCGCGCTGCAGGCAATGCCTCCCCAACGCCGTACTATTTATGAACTGAGCAGGGAAAAAGGAATGCCTACAAAAGCAATAGCCGCTCAACTTGGCCTTTCAGACGGGTATGTACGCAATGCGCTGAGCGCCGCCCTTCAAACTATCCGGAGCTTCCTGCCACAAGCCATCCGGTTACCCGTTATTATTATTTTTTTATTTTTTTAGCCATCGATAGTGACAAGTCATTTTCCCGTGCATCTTATTATCAGAGTATGGACAATACACGCATATATTATCTTACCGGGCGGTACCTGGAAAAGAGCCTGAGTGAAACAGAACAGGAAGAGTTCCGGCGCCTGTTACATGCCCCGGATCAACAGGAGGCGTTGCAGGCTGCCTTTGAGCAGCTGGCGGGGGAACTGGATATGAATATGGCGCAGGACCAGGCCTTGCTGCCGCTATTGCAGCAGGCATTAAACAGCGATAAGCCGGTTCGCCGCGTTCATTTCCTGCCGCGCTGGAGTTGGGCCGCCGCTGCTGTGTTGCTGCTGCTTGCTGCCGGTACTTACTATTGGACGGCCAGTAAAAAAAGTACGCCGCCGCCGGTTATTGCAGCTACCACTTCGGATATAGGTCCTGGCAGGGAGGACGCTACCCTTACCCTGGCGGTTGGCGCTAAAATAAGGCTGGGTAGCCTGGGCAATGGCGCCATCGCCAAACAGAACGAC
>JBCNPS010000605.1:0-4337 GCA_039593235.1 Chitinophaga sp.
ATTGCATTGAAGTTAGGCGACAGGTGCTGTGCAAAACAATGATATCTTGTTAAAAATAAAATTAGAAAACAGAACAGTGAAACACGAAACCCCATAGAAAATAACAAATTATAAATGACCAATGACAAACGAATAGTAACAAAAGTGCCGCACTTTAAAATAAACTACAACAATTAAGATGATTCCGTTGTTCTAAATGCGTTTAACTTTCCAGCCTAAATTACTTTAAATATGGCAAAGAGAATTGAGCATGATTTCCTCGGAGAAAAAGAAATCCCTCATGATGTATACTATGGCATTCAAACGCTTCGTGCAATCGAAAATTTTCATATTACCGGTATTCCCTTGAAAGTGGAACCTATGTTTGTACAGGCCCTGGGCTATGTTAAAAAAGGCGCTGCCATGGCTAACCGCGATCTTGGCGTGCTGGATAAAAACATAGCGGAATACATTATTAAGGCATCCGACCGTGTGATTGCCGGAGAATTTAACGACCAGTTCCTCAGTGATCTGATACAGGGCGGGGCAGGCACTTCGGTAAATATGAATGCCAACGAAGTAATTGCCAATGTGGCGCTGGAAATGATGGGCAAAGAAAAAGGACAGTATGAATACTGCCATCCCAATAATCATGTAAACTGTTCACAATCCACTAATGATGCTTATCCTACCGCCTTCCGTATTGCATTGATCAATAAGCTCACCGGCTATAAATCTACCCTGGGCGACCTGGCAGACGCTTTCCAGGCGAAGGGAGAGGAGTTTAAAAACGTACTGAAAATGGGCCGCACCCAGCTGCAGGATGCGGTACCTATGAGCATGGGCGATGAGTTCAAAGCTTTTGCTACCAATATTAACGAAGAATTATCGAGGGTAGAAGAAAGCAAGCGGCTTATCTCCGAAATCAATATGGGCGCTACCGCCATAGGCACAGGTGTGAATACTCCCAAGAGTTATTCAGAACTGGTTACCAAACATCTTGCCGCCATTACAGGGCTGGACCTGGTGCTGGCAGCCGATCTTATAGAAGCCACTGTAGATACAGGCGCCTATGTGCAGCTGTCCGGTGTGCTGAAGCGTACTGCCGTAAAGATCTCCAAAATATGTAATGATCTACGGCTGCTTTCCTCCGGCCCACGTACAGGGCTAAACGAAATTAACCTGCCTCCCATGCAGCCGGGATCATCCATTATGCCGGGCAAGGTAAACCCGGTGATCCCCGAAGTGGTGAACCAAACGGCATTCTATGTAATTGGCGCTGATCTGATGGTAACAATGGCCGCGGAAGCAGGACAGCTGCAACTCAATGTGATGGAGCCTACCATTGCCTTTGCCCTGTTCACTGCTATTACCTATATGAACAATGCATGCAGCACACTGAAAGATAAATGTGTGGTGGGCATCACCGCTAACGCCGACCGTACAAGGGATATGGTAATGCATAGCATCGGGATCGTAACCCAGCTTAACCCTATCATTGGTTATGAAAAATGCTCCGCTATTGCAAGGGAAGCCTTGGAAACGGGTAAGTCCGTACACGACCTGGCAGTAAAAGAAAAGAAGTGGGTGACACAGGAAAAGTGGGACGAAATTTTTACGTTTGATAACCTCATAAGGCCACAGTTCATACAGTAGCGTATTTTGGCGAAGTTTGTCTGACTCAGGATTTTGATGATTTCGCTGATTTGATTACTTTGGATTTAAAATGATTCGGGGAGATTTAAGCGGATACTTTCGCCTGAATCTCCCCAAATCTTTTATAAAATCATTACAAAATCAAATCAGCGTAATCATCAAAATCCTGAGTCAGACAATTAGAACTCCTGTTCCAAATGCCCTACGCTGCCGTCTTCGCCGATGCCTTCTGCCACCAGGCGGAAACGCTTGGTGAAATCGTTGTTATAAAATTCCACCCTGGCAGTATGGGTGAGGGTATCTATGACTACGTTCGGGTTCCAGTAAAGGGTGAGGCGTTTATCAGGTAATGCGTGCACTTCTTTTTTCACGGAATAGTCCGGTGAATAGAATTGTTTCACGATCTGGTAACCGGCTTTTTTATACAGCTTGAAACCGCGGATGCTCGGGTCATTTTTCGGTGTGTTATCGCCACCTTTTTTAGTATATACTGCGATGGCGCCGTTAGCACCGCCGAAGCCACCCATAAACGGAGGGCGGAATACTTTAATGAGGGCAATGTCCTGGATGGAGAGGGTGCTCAGCATACTCACGTCCGATTGCATTTCATTGAGGTACAACCCTGGTGCGCCACCACGCCAGGAAAGCGTTGGATTGTTATAGTCGCCGGTGATTTGCAGCCCTGCTACTTTTGATTGCAGGTACTGGAATACGTTGAGTGCAATAGGTGTTTCTTTTGTTAAGTCGAAAGAGTAACCGTCGCCGCCAGAGAACATACCGGAGGTATAACGTTTCTCTGTGGTTTCCTCGGGCTTCACTTTTTTCGCATTTACATTTACTTCCTGGAGGTATACCGTTTTATTATTGATAGAACGGTTTACTTTATTGCCTTCCGCGGCATTGGCGAGGAATTGTTTCAGTGCATTGTTATCCACTGCAGGGGGGACACGCAGGGGGAAAGGAATTTTAATTTGTGTAGGACGTTCAAAGAAGTGATTATCGAACTTCACATTCACATCCACGCCTTTTTTTACGAGGTCATTGCCCTGGTAATAGATGTAAGCGGTATCCGGGAATACCATGTTTGCCATTTCAAACTGTCCTTTATCGTTGATGGGTGTGGAGGCGAACATGGAGGAACTGTCTATCGGCAGGCGGATGATCATATCCAGTTTACCGGTAGGCATTGGCCGGCCGTTAAGCATGGTGGCTACGCCTTTCATGAGCAGGCCCTGTTCGTAGGGGAACCTTACTTCAGGAAATTCGTTGTTAACGATTTTCTCCCAGCTGAATCTTCTCCATCCGTTGGTCATCATTACGAGGTCCAGTGCTTTCAGCGTTGAATCGGCATCGTTGCGGAAGTACCAGGATGGATTGTAGATATATCCTTTGATATCGGAAGTAAGCAGGAAGCTGGAAATGATATTGTTCGAATTTTTATCTACCGGCACTGCGTCTGCATCTGTGATGGAGATGGAGATATTGGTTTGCATGGTGTCCGGTAATCTCAGTTCGAAGGCGTTTTTCGTTCTGGGTTCCTTATGGGTATCTGCATCCAGTACATCTATCTGCATCAGGTCATTCTTACGCACAAAGGCCAGTCGCTCTGCGAGGGGCATTCCTGATTTTGCAAAAAGCGTGATCTGAATAATACCTGAAGGGAGATGATCGGCGGGAATAAATCCGCTGATGCGGCCTTCACCTACATCGAGGTTGGCTTTGTACACCAGTTGGCTGCCCATCTGGCCAATGATCACCAGGTCGTTTACGGAGGTATCGGTTACATTGCCGGGTACGGCCTGGTAAAATATGCGGTTGCCTTTATTGAATACTTTCAGGGAGGCGCCGGAAGCTACAGCAGCGGGGAGGGGCACTGTTTTGGTTTGTCCTTTGCTGTTTTTTACGGTAGCCTGGAAGATGTCCTGCGCGTTGGCGGGAGTGATCTCGAAAGATCCCATACCATCATGAATGGTTTTGATCACGGCGCTGCTGGCGCCTTTGGCGTCTTTTACGGCGCCGGATATTTCTATGGGGTACCCGTTATTATCGATGGCTTTAAAAGCCACTACGTTTGGCTGACCTACGATCAGGTTACCGCCTTCGGGGAAGAACTGTACCGCAAAGTCGGGAGTGGTGGCGCTGTCTGTTTCCGGCTGTGTTTTCTTTGAAGGGTCAAAGATCTCAATGGTCCGGGTATAACTGAAGGCGGGATCGAAGTTGAGCATCCAGGCGGTATAGGCCCGGAGCTGGTATACGCCCGCTTTTTGTGTTTCCGGAAGATCGAAGTTACCGGGTGCGCCGGCGTTGCCAACAGCAAACAGTTTCTTCTGCACAATGTTATTATTTTTATCCAGCAACTCCACGTACAGGTTAGTAGCAGTGGTAGCGGGCATTCCCTGCAGGGTAAGGTAGGCTTTGAACCAGATGGTTTCGCCGGCTGCGTAGTAGTCCTTATCAAGATGGAGATACACCTTTTCGGCCGGGTAACGGCTGCCGAACGTTTGTAATGCCTTTATAATGCGGTCGGACCAGTCAGTAGGACGCGTTTGTATAGCCAGTGCACTCATTACGCCGCCTAACATCACGGCTGGTATTATCCATTTCAGAAATTGTCGCTTTTTCTTCAGGTTCGATTGCATGCAATATAGTTTGAGCGGGTATAATATATGCCAAAAATATAAACTTTGGAAGATTAATCAGTA
>JBCNPS010000606.1:0-4318 GCA_039593235.1 Chitinophaga sp.
GCGACGCCTTTGCTGCTCAGCAGCGCTTTTGCGCGATGGCAGAACGGGCAGGTTGCTTTCGTGTAGATCTACACAGCAATTGCTGGATAAATTTCCATTGGCTTTACGCCAGTCCGGCATCGGGCAAAAAGCTACTGCGTTGCTGAAAGCATCTGCACTGCTGGGAAAAAACCAGGTAGCGCCAGATTTTTCGGCCCCTACTCCTGATGGCAAAACCATGAAGCTGTCTGATCTGCGGGGTAAATATGTGTTGCTCGATTTCTGGGCCAGTTGGTGTGGTCCCTGCCGTGCAGAGAATCCGAACGTGGTAAAAGCATACAATAAATTCAAGGATAAGAACTTTGATATCCTGGGTGTTTCGCTCGACAGAACCGGTGATGCTGCAAAATGGACGGCCGCTATTGAAAAGGATGGTCTTGCATGGCATCATGTAAGCGATCTGAAATGGTGGAAAAGCGATATCGCTAAATTATACATGATCCATTCCATCCCACAGAATTTCCTGCTCGATCCGCAGGGACGTATCATTGCCACTAACCTGAGAGGAGAAGCTTTAGAGAAAGAACTTGAAAAAGTACTGCACTAAGTTCATCTTTAGAGAAGAAGCTTTAGAGAACGTACTTGAAAAAGTACTCACTAAGTTCATCTTCCATTTTACTGAAAAATCATAAAACAATATCAGGTAAATCATTGTAATCAGCGTAATCCCGGGTCAGACAACATCCGCTTGGCGCCGAAGGGGCCTTAGTGAATCATTTCCGGCATGGTATCTGCATTACATGTGTTACGAATTATTTATTCGGTGAAATGGATGACAATGGACCAACCGTCCCGGTTTCCCGGGACGGTTTTTTTGTGGGAGAAATAATTCGTGTATTTGTGACAATTTATCTTTCCAGTATGGCGGTTACGCCCATTCCGCCGGCCGTGCAGATAGATATCAGTGCGCGTCCGCTACCGCGCTGTTGCAGGATCTTAGCCGTTTGCGCTACAATGCGGGTACCGGTGGCGGCGAACGGATGGCCAATGGCCACGCTGCCGCCTTTTGTATTTAGTTTGCTGCGGTCAATGCTGCCCAGCGGCGTATCCCATCCCAGCTTTTTGCAATAGGCAGGATCTTCCCAGGCTTTCAGCGTGCAGAGCACCTGCCCGCTGAAGGCTTCATGGATTTCATAAATATCAAAATCCTGCAGCTTCAGGTGATTGCGTTTTAACATGCGTGCCACGGCATAGGTAGGCGCCATTAGCAATCCTTCGCCGTTAACATAATCCACTGCGGCGGTTTCGGCATCTACCAGGTGGGCCAGCACCGGCCAGTTTTGCTGTTGCGCATATTCTTCAGAAGCCATCAGCAGGGCGGAGGCGCCATCGGTATATAGAGTGCTGTTGCCGGCAGTTAGGGAACCGTTGCCGCTGAAGTCGAAAGCCGGTTTTAATGCAGCCAGTTTTTCCGGGGTGGTATCTGCGCGTACAATGGTGTCTCTTTTAACGCCTTTATAGGGAACAATAAGATCATTGAAAAAGCCATCGTCATAAGCTTTTGCGGCATTCATATGGCTTTGGTAGGCCAGTGCGTCCTGTTCCTGGCGTGTAATGCCCCATTCCTTCACCATCTTTTCGGTATGCTGCCCCATAGACAGGCCCGTTCTGGGTTCTACGATAGAAGGATACAGTGGTTTCAGGTCTTTGAAACGGATAGAGGTTAGTATTTTAAGCCGTTGTGAAAACGTTTTGGCCGCCCGCAGGTCGGTTAGTTTCCATGCGAGCTGTTGCTGGAAAAGAAGGGGGATATCGCTGTTGGTATCGCTGCCGCCACTGATGGCGGTATCTATTTGTCCGCAGCCAATGCGCAGGCCCAGCTGAATAGTGGTATCCAGGCTGGTGCCGCAGGCCCTCAGCACACCATAGGCGGGCGTATGCGGGTCCAGTGAAGTGCCCAATACGCATTCCCTGGCAAAGTTCCAGTCGGTAGAGCGATTGAGTAATGCGCCCAGCGCCACTTCTCCCAGCCGTTTCCCTGATAGCCGGTATTTATCGACCAATGCAGTCAGAACGGTGGTTAACATTTCCTGGTTGCTGACATGATTGTATTCTTTAAAGGACCTTACGAAAGGGATGCGTAGTCCGCCTATGATAGCGACCTTTTTCATGCTGCTGAGCTTTCACTAAAGTTAATGAATATGTATTAACCCAACAATCACGGGCCGCCTTTACAGGTTGTAAAGATGATTTACCGGGTTGGGTACCGGCTGCCCGGTTAATGCAGCAATTACATTCTGAGCGGCAATCCCCGACATGGCGTTCCGGGTTTCCAGGGTAGCCGAGCCGATATGCGGCAATACCGCCACTGTAGGCATGTTCAGTAAGGGGTTGTCCGGATGCATGGGCTCGGGATTGGTAACATCCAGTCCTGCGCCCCATATTTCGCCATTCTGCAATGCGGCAATGAGGTCGGTTTCGTTGTGGATGCCGCCACGCGCCGTATTAATGAAAATAGCGGTAGGCTTCATTTTCCGGAAAGCGTCTTTATTGAATTTTTCTTTTGTTTCAGGTGTAAGGGAAGTATGTATGCTGATAACATCGCTTTGTTGCAGCAGTTCATCGAAACTAACAAAGGTGGCATCCAGTTCTTTTTCGGCGACTTCGTTACGGTGCCGGTTACAATAAATGACCTTCATCCCAAAGGCTGCCTTACAACGTTTAGCCATTACCGTTCCTATGTTCCCGAGTCCCCATATACCCAGTGTTTTCCCTTCTATATCTATGCCAAGGTTAGCGGTAGGTGTGGAAAATCCCCATTCGCCTTTTATAATTCTTTTGTGCTGAAAGAAAGCTTTGCGGGCTACCGACATCATCAGTAAAAAAGCGGTATCGGCGGTAGCGTTGCTCAGCACGCCGGGTGTGTTGGTGATCTGCAGTCCGAGTTCAGTTGCCGCCTTCAGGTCTACATTATCATATCCTACAGATAAAAGGCTGATCACTTTCAGGTGCCTGCATTGTTCTAAAAACGCCCGGTCCAGTTTCTGGCCACCGGCAAAAAGCAGGGCATCACTCTCTTTACAATATTCTACTCTTTGTGCAGGCGTCATTTCTTTTTCTTCCTGCCACTGTGTAACGGTAAAGCCTGCACGTTGCAGCAGCTGCAATCCTTCTTCCGGAATAACCCTTGTTGTGAATACCTTCATATCGTCAGTTTAATTGCGTTGAAATTTTCTTTTCCCCAGCTTCCATATTTCAAACCATAATACCGATGCTGCGCTGATACCTGTGCATAACAGCAGTTCGTATGGTGAAAGACCGGTAATACTGAAGAACCCCGCTACCGGCGGCGCATATAACATAGCTGCCAGCAACAGCAGGGTGATGCCTATAACGCCCACCATCAACTGGTTCCGGTTGCGCATACTGTGTATAAAGGAGTAATAGAATGAACGGTTAACCAAGGTAAGGAAAATATTGGCGAATACCAGTGTAGTGAATACCATACTGCGGGTGAGTACTTCATCTGCTCCGCGTGCCAAGCTCCATTGGTAGGCGGTCATCACGCCTGCTGTGATCATGAGCCCCTGCAGGATGCTGACATTCATTTCCCTGAAAGACAGGAAAGTTTGTGTAATAGGCCGTGGCGGTTGCTGCATGGCGTTTTCCTCCATGGGTTCATTTTCATATACAATGGAGCAGGTGGGACCCATAATTACCTCCAGGAAAATTACATGCACCGGTGTGAAAATATCCGGGTACACCCAGCCGAGGAACAGCGGGAGAGACACCGTGAGTATAATAGGAATATGGATAGAGATAATATATTGTACGGCCTTTTTGATATTGGTATAGATCCTGCGTCCTATGGCAATGGCATCTACCATGCTGCTGAGATCATCGTTCACAAGGATCAGTGCAGCCGCCTGTTTGGCGATCTCCGTTCCTTTTTTACCCATGGCAATGCCTATATGGGCGGCTTTGAGCGCGGGACCGTCATTTACGCCATCGCCGGTCATGGCCACTACTTCATTATCTGCCTTCAAAGCATTGATGGCGGCCAGTTTGGCTTCGGGGAACATGCGTGTAAAAATGTTGACGGACCGGAGGGTATACTGCATCTTTTTCTCTTCCATTTGCATCAGCGTATCGCCGTTTACCGCTTCTTCCGCCTGCTGCAACCCTGCCTGCCGGGCTATAGCGCGGGTGGTAACGGCATTATCGCCGGTAATGATCTTCACTTTGATACCTGCCTGGTAGAAGTGCCTGAACACCTCGCCTATATTACTTTTAGGAGGATCATAAAAGGCCAGCAGGCCGCTGAAAACAAAAGGCAGTT
>JBCNPS010000607.1:0-4314 GCA_039593235.1 Chitinophaga sp.
AATATAACCCTATTCGAGGTGGCTTACGCAATTAAACAGCTCACATTTCCAGTTTTCATCGGAAAACTGAAGCCTCGTAAAGGAAGTATTTTTCATGGCGGGGGTAGGATGCATTTGCGGTACAAGGGCGTCCAGCATCTGGCGGATAAAGCTGCCATGGCTTACCAGCAGGATCTTTTTGCCGCTGTTTTCAGAAAGCAGCTCCTGCATAAAGGAAAGCCCTCTTCCTACTACCGATTCGTTGCTTTCCATACCCAGGTCCATCAGTTTCCAGCTGGGGCCCCAGCGGAGCAAGCGTTCTTCTTCCGTAGTGCCTTCAATGAGGCCGCCACCGGCTTCCCCGATGCGGCTATCTTCAATAACACTTTCTATGTTAAGCTCCTGGGCAATGATGGCGGCGGTTTGCCGGGCCCGGAGCAGGTGGCTGGAGTAAATCAGGTCCCAGGTTTCGCCACTGAGCCGCTGCCCCAGTTTAAGGGCCTGCGTAATGCCTTCTTCATCCAGCGGGATGTCTGAATGGCCCTGCAGTTTGCCGGCTTTATTCCAGGAGGTGGTACCATGACGGATAATAGCGATCTGGGTCATATCGGGTCTTTTAATCTTTCCGGGGGACAAATATATATAAAAGAGAGCGGGGTTAATAGTTAAATTACGGATGCCTGCGGCACATTTATACCGGTTTACAAGTAATCAGTACCTTTGTTATCATGGAAATGAGTATTAATCCCAACGAAGAAAAGCCAGAAAAAAAAGAAGAGGAAGTAAAACCGGAACCCATTATCCATGATGGTTCAGGCGGCGCATTTGAAAGCACGGAAATGGTAACGGAAGAACGGGAAGAACAACCCCGTCCGGAAGGTACTCCTTATTGAACCGGGAGGATGCGCGTGCAGTATTAAATCCTTAAATTAGGTGTATCAAAAAAGTCATGCTTATGTTATCCTTCGAAAAAATCAGTGAACTGCTGGGCAAAGAAAGCGATACCCTGCTGCAACATGAAAGCAAAACCATCAGCAAAGACTTGCTGCATCTGCCGGGACCGGATACGGTGAACAGCATTTACCGGGCTTCCAGCCGTAACCCGCAGGTGCTGCGCAGCTTAGGTCAGCTGTTTGGGCACGGCCGTCTTGGAGGCACGGGCTATATGTCCATCCTCCCGGTAGACCAGGGCGTGGAACACAGCGCAGGCGCTTCCTTTGCTAAATACCCCGCTTATTTTGATCCCGAAAATATTGTGAAACTGGCCATAGAAGGCGGTTGCAACGCAGTAGCCTCCACTTTTGGCGTGTTGGCATCGGTATCCCGCAGCTATGCGCACCGCATCCCCTTTATAGTAAAGATCAACCATAACGAATTGCTTACATATCCCAACCGGGCGGACCAGGTGATGTATGGCACGGTGGAAGAAGCCTGGAACCTGGGTGCGGCGGCAGTGGGCGCCACTATTTATTTTGGCTCCGACCAGTCAGACAGGCAGATTGTGGAAGTATCCCGCGCTTTTGCCAGGGCGCATGAACTGGGCATGGCTACTATTCTCTGGTGCTACCTGCGTAATGATGCTTTTAAGAAAGATGTGGATTATCACCTTGCCGCGGATCTTACCGGGCAGGCAAATCACCTCGGGGTAACCATACAGGCGGATATTATCAAACAAAAACTGCCGGTGGTGAATGGCGGCTATAAAGCGCTGAATACCGGGTCTTCTTCCTACGGTAAACTGGATGAACGCATTTATACCACCCTCACTTCAGATAATCCCATTGACCTGTGCCGCTACCAGGTTGCTAACTGTTACATGGGACGTATGGGGTTGATCAATTCAGGAGGCGCTTCTGAAGGAGAGGCGGATCTGGCGGAAGCTGTACGTACTGCCGTGATCAATAAAAGGGCCGGTGGCATGGGACTGATCTCGGGGCGCAAAGCCTTCCAGCGTCCAATGGCGGAAGGTGCTGCATTATTGAACGCCATCCAGGATGTATATCTGAATGAACAGATAACGATTGCTTAATAACAGGAAGAGTGGAGGGATATTCCCTCCGCTCACCTTACCTGGCCGTTACCACGTACAAACCATTTTTCCGTTACCAGTTTTTCAAGTGCAAAAGGTCCGCGCGCATGGAGTTTCTGCGTGGAGATCCCTATTTCCGCGCCCAGGCCAAATACACCGCCATCTGTGAACCGCGTAGAGGCGTTCACGTATACAGCTGCGGCATCTACTTCGTTGAGAAAGCGCTCACTGAGCGTGTTATCGCCGGAAATGATCGCTTCGGAGTGGCGGGAAGAATATTGCCGGATATGCGACAGCGCTGCGTCAATGCCGGACACTACTTTTACGGAACATTTCAGCGAAAGAAATTCCCTGCCGAAATCTTCCGGCTGCGCCGCAAAAAGATGCGGGTAATTATTTTTCTGCAGGATCCCGAAAGCTAACGGGTCCGCATATACGTCTACCGCGTAATGTTGCAGCTGTGGCGCCAGCAGCGCCAGGAAATCAGCCGCCACGGCTTCATCCACCAGTACAGTATCCAGCGAATTGCAAACCGACGGGCGTGATACTTTCGCATTGGTAACAATGGCGGCCGCCTGCGGGAGGTCGGCGGTTTTTTCCACGTAGGTATGACATACCCCTGCACCGGTTTCAATGACCGGCACCCTGGAGTTAGTGCGCACAAACTCGATCAGTTGTTCGGAGCCACGCGGTATAATGATATCGATATATTTTACAGCGGTAAGCATTTCCATTACCAGGCTGCGGTCTGCGGGGAGCAACTGTACAGCATGTTCATCTACTTCAAACTGCTTCAATACTTCCTGTATCAGCGCTACGAGAATGGTGTTGGTGTAAAAAGCATCCGTACCGCCGCGCAGCACGCATACATTGCCGGAGCGGATACAAAGCGCCGCCACATCCACCGTTACATTGGGCCGTGACTCATAGATCACGCCCACCACGCCGAGCGGCACCGTTTTCTTTTGCACCAGGAGGCCATTATCCAGCGTTCTTTCCAGTACCAGTACATTGGCAGGATCCGGCAGGCCGGCAATATCTTCCAGGCTGGAGGCAAGGTCGCGGATACGTGCCGGGGTAAGCAGCAACCGGTCCTTTTTGGGATCTTCATCCGCCATGCGGTCCAGGTCTTTTTTATTTTCTGCGATAATGTCTTCCGAACGGATCAGGATCACTGCCGCCAGTCTTTGTAGCAATGCCTGTTTCCGTGCATCCGGGAGGGTACGGATGGAAACGGCCGACTGCTGTGCTTTTTCCAGTAAAGGTTGTATAGTTTGCATGGTCATTTATCTTTATAACAGCACAATATCATCGGCATGGGCCACTTCAATATTTTGTGCTTTTGGTTGGGCATCGAGCACGTCTGAAGCAATTTTTGCACGACCTACCGCAATGGCAACATTTTCTTCATTCACCATTTCGATCACTTCCCCGCATTCAAATTTTTCCAGTACGGCCTGAACGCCTACGGCGAGCAGGCTATGGCGCTTTTCCAACGCCCGCTGTGCGCCGGCATCTACCTGTATCCTGCCGGTAACGAGGCTGCCGCTGGCCAGCCATTTTTTCCGGGCCGGCATGCTGCAGGGTTGCGGCAGGCACAAGGTGCCTGTTTTACCTGCAATGGCGTTGAGGATCCCATCTTCAGTACGGATGCCGAAAATAACCACCCTGATACCCATCCTGGTGGCCAGGCGGGCAAAGGTGAGCTTGGATACCATGCCGCCTAAACCGAGGGCTGATTTTTCTTTATCTGCCAGTCCAAGCGCTGCTTTATCAATCACATCTATCTGCGGTACAACCTGTCCCGTTCTGTCCAGCACGCCGGCAACGGAAGTACTGAACAACAGCAGCGATGCGCCAAAGCCTACAGCAATGAGTGTAGCCAGTTCATCGTTATCGGAAAATTTCAGCTCCAGGCTGCTCACCACATCATTTTCATTGGCAATGGGAATGATATTGCTGGCCCATAGTTCCTCGTAAGTGCGTTTGAGTTGAAGGAACTGGTTCCTGTCGGAAAAATGCTGGCGTTCACAAAGACTTTGCGCCACGGCAATACTATAAGGCGCGAAATAACGGCTGTATTTATTCAGCAGTAGCGGGTTACCCACTGCTGCTGCGGCTTTCCGCTCGCTGATGGTACCATTGTATTGGCGCAGAAACTGTTTTCCTGCGGCCACCGCTCCGGACGATACCAGTACAATATGATAGTCTGCATGTAATTCTGCTACCTGCCGCGCTATACCGGCAATCACCGTCTCGTCGAGGTCACCGTTCTGATGGGTGATCGACGCTGTCCCAAATTTTAT
>JBCNPS010000608.1:0-4308 GCA_039593235.1 Chitinophaga sp.
TAAGCCGCCATACTGTCTTCCGATATCTTCCTTCCGTTTTCGTTTTTATATTCCTTCACCAGGTCTTTCACACCGTGCTTCATGCCTCCGCTTGCCAGCCAAAACTGCTGGGATTCTGCTGCCAGTTTCTTTGCTGCAACATTCTTTACTTCAGATGGTGCAGGATTATGTCTTATCTCCCCTGCTTTTTGTCCTTCTTCCAAACGGGTGCCAAACAAGATATCCATACGCACCATAGGAATTTGCCGGTAGGGCGACATCCACAGATCTACAGGCAAACTCGGAATATTTTTTACCAGGAGATCAAATACCGCCCCATCATCGTCCCGCTTTACTTTAAAATCAGGTGCGCCATTGGCCGTACGGTATCTCACAAAATACTTATCACTAACCTCGCAGTGAACAGAATATTGCATAATGGGTTTATCATCTCCCAGTACAAAAGTTTGTGCGTCTATCGGGCTATTGATATCTTTCAGTTCTTCCACTCTCACAAAATAATCGATCACATCGCCTACCTGGAGGTCCGGGATCGCAAGCTTGCTCTTTTGCTGTTTACCATCTTCTTCATTCACCAGCTCTTCGTCCACTTTTACTTCCTTCATGGTGCCATCCGGTTTTATTATACGCACCCCCACAATTGTAGTGGCTAAACCGCTGTGAAAATAGGAATTAAGACTACGGAATTTCTTGAAGCTAAACTGCGAATATTCATCCAGCGCCGCTTTATCATTCAGCTTTATCATTTCACGGGCAGTATTGCTATAGAAAATATCTTTCTGCACTTTGAACCCGATACCAATATATTTAATCTTCCTGCTGCTGGACGCTTTCAGGTCTACATGACGAGCTATTACAGTGGCAGACGACTTATCATCGGCGGGCAAAACGGGTACCTTCTTAAAAGCAGGAATATCCCAGTTCCACACTTCCTGCCTTACTGCTTCTGCACGTTCTTTGTATTCACGTATATCTTTGGCCTTTTGTGCAAAAGCGTAGGACTGGCTCAGGAAGGCGATCAATGTATAAAATAAAAATTTTACTCTCATGGTACAGGTAATGAATATTATTTTTTGCTGAATGTAATTTGCTGAAGATAGGTTTTGTCAAGCGTCTTAATATCTGCATTCCATTGACGGAAGCCAGTTCTGGGCAACCAGTTATTCTTTATGATCAGTTCCTTATGATAAAGCACTTTTCCGCCTGCCAGTTTGTAGGAAATGTTAAACGAATATCCTTCGCGTTCTATTTTCAAATCCGCGGGAAGATCTCCCGTCTTATAGCCATCCGGTATGTCCACGCTGGTTTCGCAAACGACATGTTGTTTAAACGGGAACAACATGTCCTGCATTCTTTTAGCAGTATCAATCGTATACCCCGATAACTCTTTCCTGAAATCCAGCTCTGTATACAGGTCGTCTCCAAAGCCTGTAACGGCCTCCTTATGCAGCAACTCATACTGAATATCCATTTGTTTATCCCAGTTTTGTATATCTGATGTTTTGAGATGATTGATCTGGTATTTGCTGTTATCTTCAGTGAGATACTTCATCAGGGCGCTCTCCAGGTTTTCTTTCTTAATGCCATGCACCTGGGAGAGCAGGAACTCTTTGCTTTCACCATCCCACAGTTGCTGTACTTTACCGGCCAAAGCGCCACCATCAATATGCAGTATTCTTTTTTCAATTGTTGTATTCTGTTCCCAGCTACGTTTTGGCACCCGGTCAAGGATGTAGGTATCTCCGTCTTCAATCATCACCTGCCGTCCCTGTATACGTTGTGCATATTGATCCAGTCCAATATAGGTTTCTGTGGCATCAAGAAAGTAGCGTTTACCTTTGTAGTTAAGGGCGCAAATCATATGGTTATCCACGGCCAGGGAAGGAATGGAATAGTCGTAGGCAATATGATCTGTACCGATCCAGCACAAACGGGCATCAAAACCTAGTGATTTCAGCAGGCCGCGTGTGAGGTTAGCCATCCCTTTGCAATCGCCATATTTGTGCTGCAGTACAAGTTGGGCCTTTTCCGGTTTAAACCCGGCAAGGCCGTCTTCAAAAGCGATATACCGGATATTATCCTGTACCCAATGATATACCCCATTTATTTTACCGGTATCTGAAGAGATCCCTTTCGTGATATCCAGGGCTTTGGATTTCACAACAGCTTCATCATCCCCGATTTCCTTCACCAGGCTGTGATACCAGGCATAGAGGTCGGCAGTTTTGTTAAAGTAATTTACCCGGCCGGTTTTAAGCTCCGCATATTTGCTAAGTACCAACAGATGCGGATATATATAGGAAGGCCCCGGAGCGTTCTTTTCATTGGCCCTTGCCGGTAAATGTACCGCCGTGTACCTGTACACATCTTCATCCCGCCTGGCATCGTATATCACTTCTTTCTTTATGCTGAATTGATCAAAGTTCATTTCCCGGATCTCAGCTTTCATCCACCGGGGGATTACTACCTCTATGACTTTAAGATCAGTTACATATGGATTGGAAAAGTAGATGGCAGAAAAATAGCGTGGGTCAAGGATCGTTTTCTCCAGTTCCACACTGCTTTCCGTATTATTCCTTTCAAGTGGCACCTCTATGATGCACATTTTCGCGTCGGAATAGAATATGTCGTCAACAGTGTAATCCCGGAATACCGGCTTAAGCGCTTTTTCGCGTTTACCATTTACAAAAGCGCGTACTTCATCAATTTTGCTGCGACTATCATAAAACTCTACAAATGGTATAGTTGTACGGAACTGGCTGCATCGCCATGTAATAGTAGCATTTTGCCTGATGATAACAGGGTTTTCCTTGTCTCCGGCTTCGAACGCATAACGTTCTTTCTGGTTCGTGATGGTAACATTCTTATCTTCTTCAGAGAGTGCGTAAGACAAATGAGCTGCACATAGCAGTGCTATCAGCAGGTATAGGTATCGGGGATTCCGGGTCATAAAAGGGTACTGATTAGCAGTAATATATAAATGTAAAATATATTTTTAAATAAACCCATTAAAAAGCCGGAAGCATTTACACTTCCGGCTGCAATACAATCAGGATTAACAAAAACAGATGGTGGTGGTCGACCTAAGTTATATTAACACCGCGCTTTCTTCAAATTCCTTCTGAAGACGCTGCATCTGGCGGATATGCCGCTCAATATGCTTGGTGAGGAAATAGATGTATTGATAAATGTCCAGCTTACCCAACTGGTTTACAGACATATTGGTGAATACCAGCACGCCCTCTCCGTTTTTCAGCAAAGACAGGTTATACATGCACTGCGCATACTGCTGCTTCAGGAGCGCTTTTATTTCCTGCATATTTTTAAGTCCGGTAGGTTCCATATGTTCGGGTCTTACCCAACCAAAGGACTTACTGCCGATGACATCTATCTGGGCAAATTTATCGGGATAATCTCCGGGGACTATCACGGTGTGGCCGGTTTTCTTACGTTCCAGCGCACGACGGGTGCTTTTATTAATGATCAGCAACAGGAAATAATTGGTAAGCGTAATATGCTCCAATACTTCTCTTATGCTCCATTGATCACGATCCGGTTTGAAATCCAGCAATGCCGGTTCTTTTTCAAACCACTGATCCAACTCCCTGAAATTGGTGAGTAAAGCCTCTCTTACAACTTGAATAACGTTTCTCATCATCTAACGTTTTTGGGATTATGCACTTTACTTTTTGCTAATCAAACGGGTTAGCGCATAACATCATTGAATAAATATTTTGTTTGCCATTTTTATGCCGGATTTGACTACAAAAAAACCCGGCCGCATTTACGGACCGGGTCAAATAATGTAGAGGGGTTATCTCACACTATCGCATACCTTGTCCGTATGGCTTTTTTAAGGCAAAGCCACCCTGTTTACGCCATGAGGCGTATTTTTTTTGCATTACAGTTATCGCTTGAAATTTTTTCAATGTCGTCATCTCAGTACTGCTTCAAAGCAAAAAGTCCCACACTTTATCTAGTGCGGGACTTTTGTTTATATCGTTTGATAACTTTCTCTTGTTAACAATCGGTGCAACACGCCCGCATTCTGGCCTTGACCTGCTTTTGTTCGCAGGCCATCGCTGAAATCTTGTATGTTGATATAAGTTGCACAGTTATTTTTAATCTTGAAGCAAAGGTAATTTTTATTTTTTTTATTACACAAAAAAACCGCCGGCATATGCCGCTCGGGTTTCCTTCACACTAGAATGTGCTAAAAGAGCAGATGCTCTTAAATTACGCTTTGTTAACGTTAGCAGCTTGTGGTCCACGGTTACCTTCAACGATTTCGAAAGAAACTGATTGACC
>JBCNPS010000609.1:0-4292 GCA_039593235.1 Chitinophaga sp.
TCAGGTTGCCGAGCGTCAGGAATTCGTCGGTGCCGGCGCCAGAAGGTGCGTGTATTATTGGCAGCCAACGGATAATTTGAAAATCCGAAACCGAAGTCAGGAAACCATGAATTATCGTTACCGGGATCAAGCACTACGTTATAATCATATAACGTGAGCGGCACTGCAGCTTTGTCAAGCTCCACGAATGCAGCATCCACATGTGTACTTGCCTCATTGAACTTTGCCATATACAGATAAACACGGGTTAACAAAAATTCCGCCGCCAGCCTGGAAAATTTCCGTCTGTGTGTTAATGGGCCAAGGTCTGGCAAGGCATCTGTTAAATCCTTTATGATAAAATCATAACATTCCTGTACAGAAGCCCGCACAAATGTTGTTTGTGTTACATCTGCCTTTGTAAGCAGCGGCACCCCCAAATCCGTAGCAGCAGTAGCAGCATTATAGGGCAACGAAAAATCATTCAGAAAATAAAGATGACAAAGCGCCCGTCCCACTTTAGCCTCCGCGAGGATGGCACGTTTTTGCTGATCAGTACCTCCCTGCGATTGCATTACTTCGTTTATGACCTTATTAAAGGTATAAATGTTGGTTAGTGGCCATGTTTCATTGGGAAGCTGATCTTCATCGTATATCCTTGCTTCAAACCTGAACAGCCTTTGTGTTCTGACCTGGGCCGCATCCATGTAAGTTGCCTGGGCTGCCATTTCATCACCCATATACAAAGACGGAGGATAGGAAACCTGCAGGCTCACTGCATTCATTAGTTGCTCGTAGTCCAGCGTCGTTTTTGCCACACGTGAGCCTTTCGGCTCAATTTCCAAAAAGTCTTTGGAGCATGAAGTCTGAAGCGTCAACGATATAAACAGAATGGGGAATAATACTCTATGAATGGATTTCATCATCTTAAGCAGTTTTAATTAAAGCGTAATGTGTGCGCCAACTGTGAATGTACCTTGTCCTATACGGATATTTCTGACACCTGCAGGCGACTGAAACTCCGGATCGATCCCGAAGTGGTTCTTCTTCCAGAGCATGAGATTGGATACCTGTGCTCTGAAAGTTAATCCTTCGGCATGTAGTCTCCGAACCAATGTCTTACCTACATCATAGGAAAGCGTGACCTCCCTGATCTTTGCATAAGACGCATCAAATGAATTCAGGTTTGAGTAGGTGTAGTACCAGATATTTCTGCCGTTGTCGATAGTAGTGTTATAGGCATACCTGGGGATATTGGTTTTATTTTCATCTCCCGGCGCCTTCCAGCGATTAGCAAATTCAGGTTGAAGCGTGTTCTGATAAAGAGGGTCCTGCCAAAAATCATTAAAATCCCGGAACAATACATGTCCTAAGTTAAAACTGATATTAATTCCCAGTTGAAACCGCCTGTAATAAAATGTATTGAATAATCCACCTGTCGCGATAGGTTGAGAAGTTCCCGCCAAATGAATGTCTTCAGGCTTGGAACCATTTTTATCAGACAGTATTTTTCCATCGGCCTGGATGATCTGTGGATCTCCCGCCGCATTAAGTCCGCCGTTGATAAATTCGAATACAGCATATGCAGGTTTACCTTCTGCGAAGGATGTTCCGATCATTCCTGTACCGGTTGTGATGGCGGTTGCCGTTGCCATCCTCGTTATCTTATTTTTGTTGTACGACAGGTTCAGGACAGTATTCCAGTTAAAGTCCCGGGAAACGACATTAAGCGAAGTCAAACTAAACTCAAATCCTTTATTTTCAAGGTCTCCGTAATTACCGATAACAGTTGCATATCCAGTCAGCGGCGCCGTCATCAATGAGCCGATCAGGTTACCGGTCTTTTTTATATATCCGTCTATTGAACCGCCCAATCTGCCACCCAGCACTGTAAAATCCAGCCCTGCGTTATAGACAGTGGTTCCCTCCCAGGTAAGCTTGTCATTGCCAGGAGTACCGATAACCAAACCAGCACCTGTTACATAGTTTACGTTCGATGAGGATTGCAGGATATCGAATGATGCCGCCTGGGCAGGCTTCGGTGCATTACCCGTTATGCCATAGGTGAATCTGAGGTGGAGCCGGTCCAGCCATGTAAATGATTTCATAAAATCTTCCCTGTTCAGCAACCATTTACCGCCTATGCTATAAACGGGCCTGTTCTGGGCAGATTTGGCAAGGCCGAATAAATTGCTTTCATCAATCCTCCAACTCGCATTCAATGCATACTTCCATTGGTACATATATCCCAATGTAGAATAGTAAGAGGTGGTTCTTGCGATAGCCCCTTCTCCTCCACCCACATTATTTGATCGCAACACTCTTCCCAGCTGGCCAGATACCGTTCCTGTAATCCCCTTCATGAGTGTATCAATATTTACCGGACGGGAAACCTGCAACTGATCATCCCATCCATAGTAGGTAGCGGATGATGTCAATGGCGTGGAACTTGTAGCTTCCTGTCCTGCCATTACCGTCAGCTGGTGCGGATCCCAGTTCCGATCGAATATCAGCTGATTTCTTACCGTCCAGTTTTTCTGAGACGCATTATTTACATTGAGCATCCCTCCATCCTTTGGCAACCAATACCTGGGTGTGCTGTTTACAGTTGGGGCCTGTGTAAAACCTACCAGCTGGTCCCTTACCGCATAACTTTCCTGGTACTGAACTGTCCGGTTGTTTCTTGTAAATGTCTGGTAACCGTAAGTACCCTCAAAGCGTAGTCCTTTCAGCAATTGTAATTTCGCGCTTCCCACTACTCTTCCGGCTATATTGCTACTCTTTGAATATCCCCTGTTAAACTCATCAATCGGAACGTAGTCCAGGTTAACCCGGCTCCTGGCAGCATAATCAAGCCTGAGAGAATCGCTGTAATTTCCCAGGAAATTCACTGCCAGCGGATTTCCTGTGTTATCGCGGAACCGCTGATAAGGTACGATGGAAACATCCGGAGCCAGCACTCCTATGCCCAGATTTGAAGTACTTGCTACTGTATTGGTAAGATCAGTGACTACCGATAATTGCAGTTTTTTATTGAAATTGAAGTCCTGTCTGACATTCAACTTATACGAATTGTTCCGTTCACCTGGTGTGCTGCTTTGAATACCGGTATAGCTCAACGATCCATAAAAACTGTAAATGTCGCCGCCCCCTGAAAGCGAGACCGTATGATTAGTTGAGGCTGCATTTCTGTAAAAGATACTGGAAATTTCACTCCTGTTATCGATGGCAGCCAAACTATCCAGCGCCTTATTCGCCTGCGCACCAGTGATTAGCCCCCGGTACTCATCATATTGAATTTGCAGGTGCGGAGGAACCGGAGCAAAGACCTGTACTGCATTCCAGCTATAATAAGGCGCATATTGAGGAAAGACTTCTTTTGCAGTAGCAATAAAATCCTTGCTGTTCATTTTTGGAATATAAGATAGATCCGGTTTTCCCTGGAAATTATAATAACCGTCGTAATCGACCCGCAGTTTTTGTCCTGTTTTACCCTTTTTGGTAGTAATAACAATTACCCCATTCGCCGCTTTGGCGCCCCAGATAGAAGCTGCGGATGCATCTTTCAAAACAGTTATATCCTCAATATCCTGCGGATTGATGTTGGCGATGGGGTTAGAGGTGTTCATAATATTATTACGGGATGCATCATTGGTATTATCACCCGGTAATTCTACGCCGTCTACCACGATCAATGGCGACCTGGTGGAGTTGAGGGAAGTCAAACCCCGAACCAGTAACGGCTCTCCACCCGGCGAATTGTTTACCACCAGGCCGGGTACAAGCCCATCAAGTCTTTGAAGAATATTGGTACTGCTGGATCTGCTGGCCACAGTGCCCATGTCCACTTTTGCTACTGCCCCCGTATTTCGCTCCCGGGTAATATTCTGATAACCCGTAGAAACAATTTCAATAGATCCCAGCTTTTGCTCCGAAGGCACCAGAATAACCGAAATCATTTCTGAATCGTTCACCTTTACCTCTTTTTCATTAAATCCTATGAAGCTTATTATCAGCACTGCGCCTTTTCCCGCTTCTATATGAAACATCCCCTTTTCATCACTCACGGCCACTACCTGGCTGCCTTTAATACGGACGGTAGCTCCAGGCAGCGGATTTTTATCAGCGTCCGTGATTGATCCCGTCACTTTTGTTTTAGCCTCCGCAGCAGCGGATAAATTTCCATTTTTCCCTGATGCGTCAATATCTCTGCGCATCACTACTACATTACCCTGCTTTATCTCGAAAGCAAGTTTCTCCGGCTTCAAAATGGCGGTAAGGAAATCATCCAATGGCATTTGCTGTGCCTCAAT
>JBCNPS010000061.1:0-19380 GCA_039593235.1 Chitinophaga sp.
CCGTAAGTTTCCAGTCGATAAAAGCGGCGATGATGAACCCGGTGAAATCCCTGAGATCGGAGTGATCAATAATTTATCTTACTAAAAAAGGAGAAAATGAAGGTACATCCATTTTCTCCTTTTTATTTTAATTCAGTTTCCAGTCGGGCCGCACAAAATGACAGGTATATCCGTGTGGATGTTTCTGCAGGTAGGCCTGGTGTTCCTCTTCAGCGTTCCAGAAGGCGGTTGCGGGTACTACTTCGGTCACAATCGGGCCGGGCCATTTACCGGAGGCATTCAGCTCTGCAATTAACGCCACCGCTGTTTGTTGTTGCGCCTCATCCAGGTAAAAGATGGCAGAGCGATAAGAGGCGCCTATATCATTTCCCTGCCTGTTCCGGGTGGTAGGATCATGGATCTGGAAGAAAAATTCCAGGAGTGAACGGTATGATAATACTGCCGGATCGAACGTAATTTCAATGCCTTCCGCATGTGTTCCATGATTACGGTAGGTGGCGTTGGGTACATCGCCGCCGGTGTAGCCTACCACGGTAGACACGACGCCCGGAAGCTGACGGATCAGTTCTTCCACTCCCCAGAAACAACCACCTGCAAGAATCGCTTTTTCAATACTCATATGTCTTTCCTCCTTTTTTTACCCCGTGAAGTTAAGTTAAGCTGCTGAATCATTCGTGATCATCATCATTTTTTTATGCGCTGTTTTCTTCCTTTGTTCCAGTACCCGCTGCCGGAGCCGTAGGAAAGGCGCTTCCACGGCCTTGTTCAGAACAAAAGCGCCCAACCCGGCAACAAGCAGGCATGCTATGAACATAGGGGTTCCTTTAGGCGCCAGTCCTGTTTTGGCCAGCAGGGGCTGTGCCAGGTGGATCACCCCTTTATGGGATAAGTAGAGTGCAAAAGAAAGTTTGGCTATCAGCGCAGTAACCCGGCTGTTGTACCGGTATAATATGCAGGAAGGACTTACCGCTGCTATCACCGCAAGTCCATAACCAGCCGCCACCAGGGGATAGCCGAACACGGACGCGGAAAAGGTTTCCTGGTCTTCACACAGGAACCAGGCCCCTGTAAGCACCGCCAGCGACAGCAACAGGATGGCGTTCCCACGTTGGGTAACCCGCGTTTTTACTGCCGGCCTGAAGGCAAACAAAGCAGCAATGGAAACGCCCGCCAGCAGACCATCGAGCCGGGTATAGGTGGGGTAGTACATATGCTTGTACCAGATGATGAAGAAGTTGTTTTCCCCGGCATGCGGCGCAATGAAAGCATACCAGCAATATAACCGGATGCCGATACCGAATATAAACAACACCGCCAGCAGGATACCTGCTTTTCTCCATACATTGAATTTCAGTAAAGCGGCCAGCACCAGCGGGAACAGCAGGTAAAAATGTTCTTCCACACAAAGGGACCAGACATGCGAGAAGGTGCCAAAATTTTTAATATCAAAACCAAAATTCTGTGTAAAGGTGAGGAACTTCCAGAGCGGGGGCAGGGCTTCCCTTTCGTGGAAGGAAGGAAAGAGGAAGTAGATAGCCAGCACCACCAGGTAGGCGGGAATGATCCGGAAGAGGCGCTTTATAAAAAATTCAGGGAAGGAAATATTTTTCCCCGCGGCCATGTTTATGAAAAGCGGGTAGGATATGAGGTATCCGCTTAAAACAAAGAACAGGTCCACGCCTGTCCATCCGAAGCTCATTATTTTATCCAGCCATTGCGGGTGCTGAAACATGCGGTAGTGGTAAAACAACACCATCAGTATTGCCAGCGACCGGAGATGATCGAGCCCGGAGAGCTTTTTCATCGTGATACCTGTGTTTGTCATAAGAAAATGCCTGTCTGTTAGGAGTGGTAAAATAGTGTGTTTATGAGAGAAGTGCAATGGGGGAGGAGGAGGAGTTTTGAAATAGGCCGGTTGGACCTGCATATTGAGGAATTTTAATTTTACTTTTAGGGAAAAAGATCGGACGTTAGGCCGGCCCAAAAACTAATATGAGAATTTTTTTGTTCATTGTCAATTTGATTGCTTTTTTAAATTGCCGGGGGCAAGAAGACACCCTGAGAGTGAAGAAAATGCGGGGACTTCTTTTTCTATCCGCTTATAATTACATGTATGATTACAATGGAGCGCAGAATGAAATCAGGCTTCGGGGTTTTCATGATTTCTTTTATCCTGTAGATAATATTGACCTGAGAGCATTGAATAGTTTTGAAGCAATTTCATTATTAAAAGGGGGATTAAGAGTTGATTTTTTCGATAAGAGACAAAAGTTCAGAGAGCATGCAGTAGTAATGAAATGTAAGGATACATCCGGATGTTATAGTTATGAGAAGTTCTACACTATTCCCGTAATTGCCAGCTATAAACAGTATAAGGACTATGAACCTCTGATTTGCCCCAAGCTGTTTTATGAACTTAAAGTAAACGATAAATGCTTTGTTGAGTTTAACTTTTTACAGCAAGCGATTACAATTGTATCGATTGATGAGTATAAGGGGAAATAGAATTGTTAAATAGAGAACGTAATTGGGCGTTCTTTAAAGAAGGTATTGAGTATGTATACAACCGAAAACTATTAATTTTATTTTTGATAAAATCCTCAAATGAAAACTATCTATAAGCGCTTCTGGTTTGAGTTTGAAATTGACGCCGAATTTAATCTCCCTCCGGGGATAGGCAGGGGATGTGGAGTAACTGCCTGCGATTATAATGACGCGCTTATGATTTTAGATAAGATGGTGTTTCATAGCGTGGAAAGACCTCCTTTTAAAAAGGTTGTTGAAGATGTTGATATAAGTACACTCAATCAAAATCTGATAATTCCCAATATGAGGCCACCGGTGTATCGGGGCGTTTGGTTTCCGTTGGGATATGATTAAATCATGATGGTTAACTGATAATAATGGAATACCGAAACAGATTAAATCTCTTTTTGAAGAAGCGATGAAACGGGGAACTGGAATTTATTTTTATTTCTAATTTCAATGTAAGGATAACATGAAAAAAATTTCCCCACACATACCTCTTATTATAATAACAGTGTTAATGGCATATAGCATTTACACTGTAGCGACAAGCAATATCATTTTCTCTATTAAACATTACATCGGACTTGGATTGATCGCTATTGCTTTGATAGGCTTGATGTTTAATGTGCTGATAAGCAAGGTAGCCACATTTTCAGCATTGGTACTGGCTACCTTCGGCCTGGCGGCTTTTACGCCAACAGTTACCATCTATAGTTTTGGATTTACAACAAATGGCAAAGGAATAGATCTGGTAGTCCAACCCTACTGCTTATTTCTAATGTTATTATTTATCCTGTTGAACCGGCAATTTTTTGCAGGGATCTTTAAAGATAATTCCAACACCGCCTAACCCCCCAAAAAAAAGTGCCGCAGACCAATCTCCTGCGGCACCCTATAAAAACTATTACTTCTGAATTAATACCCCGGATTCTGCTCCAGCTCCGGTGCATTCCTGTCTATCTCCGTTTGAGGAATAGGCCAGAACTCATAGTTAGCTTTGTATTTCGTTTTAACGGTAGGCTGTAATGGATTAGGTACAAACCCATCCAGCTTTTGTACGGCAATGCCCCATCTTCTCAGGTCAAAATAGCGGATCCCTTCAAGGGCAAATTCCACGCGTCTTTCATGCCGGATACGGGTACGCATTTCGGCCTGTGATAATCCGGCGGGGAGGTCGGGCATATTGCTGCGGTTCCTCACCAGTTTGATGGCGGCATAAACGGAAGCGTCCGGGCCAACGGCTTCATTCTGTGCTTCGGCGTACATGAGCAGGATATCGGCGTAGCGAAGCAGTACAAAATCATTGTCGTCAATAGTACCATAATCCGGATCAACCAGGGTGGGGTCCAGCCATTTTTTTACGGCATAGTAGCCGGCTGTCCAGCTGTCTTTGCCGGGAGTGGCTATTGCCAGTGCGCCGGTGAAGGGCCATCCCTGGGCTTTGGTATCGCCAGGGAAGAAGAAGGTGAGGCGCATGCGCGGATCCCTGTTTTCAAAAGGTTTACCCTTTACATACACGGTTGAAGATGCGGTGTCTTTACCATCTGAAGCTTCGTATTCGTTGATCAGGTCCTGTGTGCCCTGTTCTCCTTTCCAGCGTTGGAGGTTTACGGATATGGCCACATCCTGGTGAAGCATATTCGGGCGCTGGTATTTCACGGAGAACATGATTTCTTTACTGTTACCCTGGTCAGGTTTATAGAAGTTGCCTGCGTAGCTGGCAAACAGGCTGAATTTGTTGGCGGTCATGATTTCCTTTGCCAGTGCGGCTGCTTCGGCATATTTTTTCTGGAAAAGCAGCACCCTTACTTTATAACCCTGGGCGGTGGCTTTTACCGCATGGCCATCTGTATAGCTGGCATCGGGTAATGCGGCAATGGCGAGGTCCAGGTCTGCCAGCACCTGTTTTAATACATCGGCCCGGTCGGATTTTGCACGGGTCGATCTGTAGTCTACCTGGAAAGGATCTTCCGTAATGATAACGGTATTGCCGTAGAGCTGCGCCAGCCAGAAGTAATTAAAAGCCCGCAGGAAGTATGCTTCTCCTTTATACAGGGTCAGCTTATCTCCACTCAGTACTTTATCTACATTGGCAAGAAAAGAGTTGGCCGCTGCTATTGCCTGGTAGCAGTTTGCATAATAAGAATACACGAAATCGCCGGATTGCGGGGTGATGCCGGAAGTAAGGGCATTGAGACCTCCGCCATAATTATATTGACCATAAGAATCGTCGGTGAAATTGTCCCAGGCGAAAACGGTGTACTGCGAGGTGGCGTATCCTCCGCTGCTGCTGTACAGGTAATTATACAGGCCGGTGAGGGCTTTGTCGGCATCTTCGGGTGTTTTCCAGAAGAAGGAGGATGCCAGTTTATCCGGTGGTGTTACATCCAGCAAATCTTTTTTACATCCGCTGAGCAGCGTAAAGGCTGCAACTGTTATTATTAGGAGGTGTTGCTGATACTTTTTCATAACTGAATCTTTTAACAGGGAAAATTAAAACTGAACCATGGCGCCAAATGTGTATGTTTTGGTTTGCGGGTAGGTAACATAGTTACCGTCGCCTACACGTTCCGGGTCGAGACCGGGAAATTTACTGATGGTAAATACATTTTCAGCACTGAAGAAAACCCGCAATGATTTTATGCTGACCCTGGAAAGCATGGCTGGCGGAAGATTGTAACCCAGTTGTACATTCCGGAGTCGCAGGAAGGACGCATCTTTCAGAAAATAAGTGGAAGCGTAGTTCTGCACCGGGGCATATCCGTCGGCTACATAAATTTTGGGCATGGTGGTGCTGGGATGCTCAGGTGTCCAGCGATTCCTCCAGTCGGTGGTAGGAACGGAGCCCTGGCGGAATGGTTCTATGCCCCATCCGTTTACATATATTTTTTGTCCCTGGGAACCGTAAAGCTGTGCACTGATATCAAAGTTTTTCCAGGAAGCGCCTATGTTAAAGGCATATTGGAAAGAAGGATATTTTCCTTTGGTATAGGTTCTGTCTTTATCATCGATCACACCATCGCCATTCACATCTTTTATTTTCAGATCGCCGGGAGTGGCGTCCACCGGCTGTTTGGGCGATTTGGCAATTTCATCTGCACTTTGGAAAATGCCATCCCATTGGTAAAGGTAGTATTCATCCAGAGGGTGACCTTCTTCGCGGATGGTGGTATTGCTGATCTCCCGTTTACCAAATTCTTCCAGCACATTTTTGTAACGTTGAAAGTTGGCGCCCACGTACCAGGTAAAATCTTTCCCGATACGGTCGTTGTACTGCACATTAAATTCAAATCCTTTGTTTCTCACAGCGCCGTTATTGATGATAGGAGGATACAGTCCCAGCCACAAGGGCACCTGTGAGGTCCGCAGAATATCAAAAGTATATTTGTTGAACCAGTCGCCGGTAAAAGTAAGGCGATTATCAAAAGCGGTGAGGTTAAGACCGAAGTCCAGTACCCGTGTTGTTTCCCAGGTAAGGGTAGGATCTATGATCTGGCTGCCGGTAAAGCCTGTGGCTATGGAAGAACCGAAAACATAAGGCGTGTTGTTGAGCGTAGACTGGTAAGGATAGGTACCAATGTTCTGGTTACCCAGCTGTCCCCAGGAGGCGCGTAGTTTCAGGTCGTTGATCCATTTAACATTTTTCATGAACGATGCTTCTGAGGCACGCCACGCGCCGGAGAAGGAATAGAACAAGCCCCAGCGGGTATCGGATGGCAGCCTGGAAGTACCGTCGTACCGCACGCTGGCGCCAAAAAGGTATTTGTCTTTGTAGTCGTAGTTGGCATTGCCGTAAAAGGAGCGGATGGCCCATTTGCCGGAGGTACCGTTGTTGGTCTGGCCGTCTGTTGGGCCGGCATTGAGCTCTCTCAGGAAGTTGGTAGGAAATTGTGTGCGGCTGGCATCCAGGGTATCTGCTTTATTCTGTTCCTGTTGGTAACCAGCCAGGGCCGACAGGTTATGTTCCCCGAATTTCTTTTTGTAAGTAAACTGGCTGTAGTAAACGGTATATACATTCCCCCTGTTACCTACATTGAGCCCGGGTGTGCCCACATCAAGCAATCCGGCGGGGCTCATATCGCTGAAATAAAAAGTAGGCACTGCGGGTCTGAAATCATTGTATTTATAGTTATCATAGTTCATACCTGCGCGGTTTTCCCATCTTAACCCGTCTACGATGTCCACATCGAGCGAGAGGTTGCCTTGTGCGTAGTAGTCGTTTGTGCTGATCCGTACATCTTCTCCCACAATAGCTACCGGGTTTTTATTACCAAGTTCGTTGGAATAGCCCTTTTTAATCCATTTACCATCGCTGGAAGCAGGGTAGAGGGGCGACTGGGCCAGGGCAGAAAGGAACATATCGCCGGCGCCGTTTTCAGGATACTTCCTGTCGGCATAACGCATCTGTACATTGGTACCTATTGTTACTCTTTTATTAACGCGGGAGCTAAGGCCCAGGTCAAGTGTATATTTTTTATAGTCGAACCCGATCAGTACGCCAGGCTGAGAGCTGATACCCAAACCCAGGCTGTAGTTGGTATTATCCTTGCCGCCGCTCATATTCAGGTAGTGGTTCTGCGTATAGGCTGTTTGGAAAATATCATCCAGCCAGTTGTGATTGGGATATTTAACACGGTCGGTTGCATTCTGGTACAGATCAATCTGCTGTTGGGTGTAAAGCGGCGCCAATCCTGAATTGGTCCTGGCTTCATTCGACAGCTGCATATATTCGGCCGAGTTGGAAATAATATCCGGCAGTTTGGCTGCTTTGGAAACGCCGAGGTTATAGCCGTAGGTGAGCGAAAAGCCAGCCTTTCCTTTCTTCGTTTTCACCACAATTACACCATTGGCGCCGCGGGAGCCGTAGATGGCTGCAGATGCGGCGTCTTTCAGCACGGAGATGGATTCTATGTCGTTTGGGTTTAAAACGGTAAGACTTCCCGGCAAACCATCTATTATTACCAGCGGATCGTTGCCTGCACCACTGAAAGTGCTGATACCGCGGATGCGTAATTGTATGTTTTCATTGCCTGGTTCGCCGGAGCCCTGGGTAACCTGCAAACCCGGCAGTTGTCCCTGTAGCAGGGAAGCGGGGTTGGTAGCTACCCGTTTGTTAAGTTCCGCGCCGGAAATAGTGGCCACGGCGCTGGTTAGCTTATGTTTTTCCTGGGAGCCGTAACCCACTACCACTACTTCATTCAAACCGGATACATCTTCTTTCAGTACGATGTTGAAAGAAGACTGTCCGGCAACAGGAATTTCCTGGCGCAGATACCCGATGGCGGAAATAACCAGGGTGGCATTTTCCGGTACCTGCAGGGTGAATAATCCTTCTGCTGTAGTTAGGGTGCCTGTGGTAGTGCCTTTTACCTGTACGGTAATATTGGGCATCGGATGGCCTTTTTCGTCAACCACCTTGCCTGAGATCTTTTTTGTCTGGATCCGTTCCCCGGCATTTTTAAATACTACCATGCTGTTATCGAGGATGGTGTAATGCAGCCCGGATTTATGCGCAACTTCATCCAGCACCGCTTTTACATCGGCTTTCTCCATTGTGAGGCTGATCCTGGGCGTTTTCTCTGTTTCATTGTTGCTGTAATAAAAAGTATAGCCCGTTTTTTTCTCAAGGGAACGGAATACTTTTTCAATATCTGCGTTGACGAAGGAAACGGATATCGTGTTTTGCGAAAATCCTGCTGCAGATGCCTGGAAAAACAGCAGGAACAATACACCGGTGAATTTGAACATTAGAAATAGTTTTCGTCCGTTATTAAGTAAGATAAACGTGGTTTGTTTCATTGCTTTTTTCATAACCTGGAAGGGGCTTATAAAATCAGTAAATATGAATGTATGGAAAGTGGATATTAAAGGCATAGCAAAGCCGTTAGGGAGGATGCTCCCCGATGATGAACATGTTCTTCATAACTTTTGATTTACTTAATTGTCACTATATCATCCTGCATGGAATAATTAAATGGTTGAATGTTCTGGAGTACTTCCAGTAGTTTTTCAATGGAAATATTATCTGCACGCCCGGAAAATCTCAACATAGCGAGCTGTTGATCTTCTATAATTATTTTTACGCCATACCAGCGTTCGAGCCTTTGTGAAAGTGAAAGCAGCGTTTCATTGCGGAATATCAGCTGGTTGTTCATCCACGCTGTTTCCAGCACATGAACGGTATCTGCCGGTGAAATGGCCGACAATGGCTGGCGTTCAATTTTTATTTCTTCCTTGTTACCTGTTATGTTATTTTCTTTGAGATGCCTGCCGGATGTTTTGTGAAGTACCACTTTCTGGTTGGGTGTTACTTTCATCGTTTTATGCTCACCCGGTACTGTTACTTCCACCGCTCCTGAAATAACGGACGTTTCTTCAAAGTCTTCCTCTTTGTAAGACCGCACATTAAATGAGGTACCCAGTACCCGGATATCCATTTTTTGTGCATGGATAATAAAAGGCCGGTTGGGCGCCTGTTTTATGTCGAAGTAAGCTTCCCCGCTCAGGTAAACCTCCCGCCGGGCTTTATCCAGCTTCTCCGGGTATTTTAAAGTGCTGCCGGCATTCAGCCATATGATACTGCCGTCTGATAGCCGGATCTTTGTTTTCATGCCGGCGTCGGTGGATACTATTTTATACCGGTGCTGTTGCTGCGACAGGTAAATGAACGTAAGCGCTGCGGTAATTGCTATCATTACGGCGGCAATAACTACCTGGTATTTATATGCATGCAGGAACTTTTTCCGGGGGCTTTCTCCGGCAGAGATAGTCCCCAGTACCTTATCCATCAGCGCATCGGTGCCTTCCTCTCCGCCGGGGGGAGGAGTTTTGTTAAAAGACAGCTGATCCAGCTGCCCTGTCCGGAGCCAGTCGCCCGGATGCTGCAGTAAAAGTTCTTCCAGTTCGGCTTTTTCTTCCGTGGAAATCTCGCCGCTCCATTGCAGCGCCAGTAATTCCCATAATCGATTGGTCATTTACAGAAGGTATGATTTCAGTTGATTCCCTATTAAGACAACACAGAAAAGGAAAACAATTAAGTGTGCAGAAAAAAAATTCAGGAGTAGGAGTATTGGAGGGAAGTGCCCAGTGCAGTCCATATTTTTTTCAGGGCGAGGGTCATCTGTACATTCACGGTGGCTTTGGAAAGGTCCAGCAGGGTGGCTACCTGTTCATAAGTGAGGCCATCTTCCTTTACAAGGATAAATATCTGGCGGCAGCGGGGTGGTAAGGAACGGATGGCGGCGTTTATTTCGTGAAGCCGTTCTTTGCTGATCATCAGGTCCTGCGGGTTTTGAGGCGCCACTTTGCTTACCTGGATCTGCCATTCATTATGATGTGTAAGGCGCCGGCCATTGCGTTTTAAATAATTAAGCGCCGTGTTCTTTACGGCTTTGAAAAGATAATAGCGAACATCATTGGGGGCCGTTGTTTGTTGCCGTTGCTGCCATATTTTGATAAATACATCTGCCACGATCTCCTCCGCTTCGGCTTCATTACCCGCAATACTGCCGGCAAAATACGTCAGGGAAGGGGTGAACTCTTTCATCATTTGTTTAAATAATGAAAGATCTCCTGTTGGCCAAAAAGATGTATAATCCGGATTTTGATTGCTCATAGTAATGACAAAACCAAGTTAACCTATCTTTTGATAGGTACAGTATGCAGTATTACCCAACTTTGATATTATATTATCCATTCACAATGCCGGATGGCTTTCCCTCGATAAAACCGGTTACGTTCTCAAATGCTTTTTCAAAATAAAGCTCATAGCTGTTCTTCTCCACATAACCCAGGTGTGGCGTACAAATCACGTTACGCATATTCAGGTAGTCGGACTCCGTATTGTACACGGGTTCTTCCTCATATACATCAATACCGGCAAACCCCGGGCGGCCATTCCGCAGGCTTTGGAGCAACGCGCCTTTTTCAATGAGTTCGGCCCGGGAGGTATTAATAAGTACTGAAGAGGGTTTCATTAAACCCAGGTCGGCCGCTTTTACAATGCCGGTAGTGGCCTCATTTAAACGCAGATGCAGGGAAACCACATCCGCTTCCCGGAAGAAATCTTCTTTGGCAGCGGCTTTACGGAAGCCGTCCTTTACAGCGTTTTCTCTGGAGGCTTCGCTGCCCCATACCAGTACATCAGCGCCAAAGGCGCTGGCATAGCCGGCTACCATTTTACCGATTTTCCCATAGCCCCAGATGCCGATCGTTTTCCCGTGAACGGTGCTGCCGATATTGATCTGCCATTGCCCGTTTTTCATGCCTTCAATAGCCTGCGGAATTTGCCGGAGCGTGTTCATGATCAGTATCCAGGTGAGTTCTGCCGGCGCTATGGGAGAGCCAATGCCTTCGGCTACGGCAACATTATGCCTGGTGCAGGCGGCAAGGTCCAGGTGGGAGGATACTTTCCCGGTTTGACTGATCAGCTTCAGCTGTGGCAGTTGGGAAAGCAGTGCTTCATTGATCCGGGTCCTTTCCCGGGTGAGCACTATCACTTCTGCATCCTTCAGCAGCGCGGCCAGCTTGGTGGGGTCCTTCTCTGTATGGTGCAATACTAAAACATCTTGTCCGGCTAATAGTTTAAAGCAGTCCAGGCTCCTGATAATATCCTGGTAATCGTCGAGGATGGCAATTTTCATATGCGCGGTTTACTTATAATCCCAAGTTACAAATAATTGCGGTCACCCTTCGGATCACTTATTCTTCAGCAACCGGTTATTGACTATCTTCTCCAGCAGTTCTTCTTTCTGGTATTTACTGATAGGTACTTCATGTTTGCCCATATGCAGTACATTGCCTTCAATAGCGCTGATATGATTGATATTAACAAGATAGGATTTATGTGGTTGCAGGAATTGCCTGGCTGGTAAACTCTCCTGTACTGATTTCAGCGTGGCATGGGTGATCAGTTTTTTATCTCCCGTATAAATAGCTACATAATTACCCAAAGCCTCTGCAAACAGGATATCGTTGAATATTACTTTCTCCAGTTTGTTATCTGTTTTAATAAAGCAATAAGGTTGTTCTTTACTGGCCTGCTGCGAGGAAAAATAGTCGAATGCCTTGTTGGCGGCTTTAAGAAAGCGATCAAATGAAATGGGTTTGATAAGATAATCCAGTACATCCAGCTCAAAGCCTTGTATGGCGTATTGTTCGTAGGCAGTGGTGAAGATCACCTTGGGCGGATTGGGATAGCTTTTCAGGAACTCGATGCCGGTAATGTAAGGCATTTCAATGTCGAGGAACAACAGGTCTACCGGTTGTTGTTTCAGCAGGGTATTGAGCTGTATGGCATCTTCACAAACAGCAGTTACATCAAGGAAGGGCGTTTTTTCGGCATAGCGCTGTAAGCCTTCCCCGGCCAGCGGTTCATCGTCGGTAATAATACAGCGTATCTTTAATTGATCCATTATCTGGTAGCCAGTTTTAATTCCGCCAGGAAACTGTTTTCCTTTACCTGGGCGGTAAATGAGTGTTTGCCGGGATACAGCAGTTCCAGTCTTCTTTTCAGGTTATCTAATCCTATTCCTCCTTTTGCCTCAAAGCTGATCTTATCCGGTATTGAATTTTCTACGTAAAAGGATATTTCATCCTCGTGTTTTTTCAGGTAGATATGAATATGGAAATCACCCCCTACATATTTAAAGGCATTTTCCACCAGCGGCAGGAACAGCAGCGGGTACACCTGTTCGTTATGCAGGGCTTCGTCAAAAACAACTTCCAGTTGCAGGCGTCGCGACGACCTGATCTTTTGCAGGGCAATAAAGTTCTGCAGGTATTGTATTTCATTGATAACGCTCACCATTTGCTGTTGATCGTATAACTGGTAACGCAGCAGTTCTGAAAAACGTTCCACTGTTTTTTTTGCTGCCTGCACGTCTATATCCATCTGGAAATATATGGTGTTTAGCGCATTAAACAAAAAGTGAGGATGGTATTGGGCCCGCAGGAATTTCAGCTCCGTTTGCAGCTGGTCGTTGGTTATTTTTTCCAGCTGCAAACGGTTATTGATATACGCCTGCAAAAAAGCATTGCTTCTGCGCACGCCATAGTATATCAAACAATACAATAAGGGGATCAGGTTGATATCAATGATGTCGAACGATTGAAGCCCATCGTCGGTGAAAGCGGCCATCGGTGTGAGCACAATATTTTGTACCACCTGGTTGATGATGAAAATATACAGCAGTTCTTTCAGGATGATCTTATAGGAGAAGCCGGATTCAATTTTTTTATCGAAATACCTGAACAGCCGGTTGAAGATCCATATGAGTACGTAGCCCATTAGCATGGCCGTAACTATTTCAATGGTGTTCAGCGACAGTGGCCGGTACCAGAATTTCATTCCTGAAACACTGTCCGTTAGCAGGCGGATGGTAAAGTATACCAGCAGTCCATATAACGGGGGAAAGAAATATTTCCAGAATATTTTCATCATAGCTGATTCGTTAGGCCATTCCCGGTTGTGCCGGTATTAATTCTTCTTCTTTTATAACACGGCGTTTTTCTTCCTTTGCGACCGGCTTCATACCAAACAGGAAACGCATGATGGCAAAGGGCCTGATAAATAAATGGAAGATGAATATACTGATTAAAAAAGTAACGATCACGGTAAAGGTATATTTCAGTCCTACGCCATCCGGTACGTTTACCAGATAATAAGTAAGGATCACAATCACCGTTTGATGCAGGATATAGAACGGGTACACCGCCTGGTTGGCATATGCCAGTATGGGACGGGGTTTGTTCAGGTATCTTTTTGCATAACCTACAATAGCCAGCACCCACATCCACGCAGTAATGCCGCCCAGCGCCATAAATATATAGGTGAAAGGCATGTACCTGAAGTTTTCGTTGAAATTCCATGGCTCCAGTTTATTCCAGCGCAGGTAGTTGATGATGAGAAGCCCTGTGAAAGCAATGGTGAGTGAAAGCCGGCGGTTTCGTTCCAGGCTGTCCATGAACAATGGATTGGCAATGCAGATAAATCCCGCCAGCACATAAAACAGCCAGTAGAAGAAGTAGCCGTAATCGTGTACCAGGTCGCCCGTTTGCGGGAACCATATCAGTAAAAAAGTATGCACCAGGGTGCCGGGAATGATGAGCAGGTAGATGTATTGCCTGGCGCCGATCCAGTTTAGTTTTTGGAGCAGTTTTTTCCCGTTACCGGATATCAGCCATACAAAGAGCGGTGCAAAAAGGATATCGTATACCAGCAGGTAAGCAATAAACCACAGGTGATGCCAGCTCATATTGCCGTGGGGGTATACGCCGGTGCTAAACATATGGGTGTAAAAGTCCGCGTAGTTGCCTTTAAAACCCTGTGTGAGGCGTTCCATGTACACCTGCGGGGGAACAATAACGAGTATGCCCAACAGCAGGGGAACAAACAGCCGCCTGAAACGGAGGCCAATAAACCCGCCGCCTGTATTCCGTTGCAGCATAAAATAGCTTACTGTGCCCGAAATAAAGAACAACAGGGGCATACGGAAGCGGTGGAGAAAGTCGTTCATTTCCAGCAGGGCGTTGCTGGTTGCTTTATTTTTTATATGCCATCCCCACTCGGGTATATAGGGCATGGCGGAATGGAAGAACAGCACGCCGATGATGGCAATAATGCGGAGCCAGTCTAAGTATGCCTGCCGGGAAGATGATATTGGTTGCATAGATAATTGTTTTATGCAAACCTATCTTCCCGGCTGTTTTTAAGGAAAGATTTTTGACGTTTGGGCGGTTTTTGGTGTTGAAAAGCCGGTTGTCGGGAGGATTGAAGATGTATCAGCGGGAGGAGGAGAATTTTTAAGGAGATACCAGGTAAGTACCGGAAAAGGCCGACATAAAAGCCAGAAATGTTTCTTTGGTAAACCCTTCGCGACTGTCTGCAATATATTTTGTTTTTTTATCGACGATCACTGACAGCTGATAGTAAGATGGAAGACGTATATCATCCTGGTAGTTGCGGAGTTCAAGCAGGGTGCCGGATACAGGGAAGCTTTGCTCCCTGCTCCTGAAAAGTTTCGTGTAGTGAATAGTCAGCAGGCCGTTATCAACTTTCATGCTGTTAGTGAAGGTGCGGATGAATACAAAGCGGATGATATATATTCCTAAAGGGATAAAAAAGAAATAGACAAACAAACGCATATAAAAATAAATCTCATCATTTCGCACCAGGTTCCTGAAGTAGTTGCCACTGGCTTTGATTTCCATACGTTATTTCATTAGGCATTACGAAAATAAGCAAACCAGCGGGAATTTAAATATCTGCCCAGGTTTGTTATTGCCTTTAAATGTAAGCATCCGTAAGAAAACGAAATGGTTAGTGTACCTTTAATAACCGGTTCACCATACGTTAACCGGCTGATTTTATGAGTATCATCCTGTCGCCCGGCAATTATTTTGGGAAAGAACAGCAGGTAGGTGAGCATACCGCTTTCCGGCTGAACATTACGGCATACCAGCCGGATGTGCAGATCGGCGTGCATTATCACGAAAACGCGTATCTCAGTTTGCTGATCAATGGCAGTTATGAAGAAGTGAGCCGGAAAACAGATCACGCCGTTATTCCCGGCGAAGTGCTTTTTCGCCCTGCGGGATACAGCCATGCCAACCATTTCCAAGCATCCGGCGGCAGGTGCCTGAATATAGAATTTAAATCCAGCGGCTTACAAGAGCTGGAGCTGGATCATTTACAGCCACGAGCGGCAGCGATCTATAAAACGGGTACATTCGACTACCTGTACCGGTTGCTGTACGCATTTATGCAGGATCCCAACAGCGCGCTCCCGGAAGAACACATGATCAGCTGGCTGTTGGAACATGCGGAGGAGAAGCTGCCTGAGCGTTTGCCCTGGCTGCCAAAGGCAAAGGCCATCCTGGAAAACGAATTTGATACCCATCATACCATCCGGTCGCTGGCGGCGCGGGTATTTGTTCATCCCATTTACCTGGCCCGTGCTTTTAAGGAAAGGGAAGGCATTACACCTGGTGAATACCAGTTAAAGATGCGGGTAAGAAAAGCCATGACGCTGCTGTTCACTACATCTTTGCCGGTAGCGGATATTGCTTTTTCCGCCGGCTTTTCAGATGCTTCCCACCTGGTAAAGTGTTTCCGGTTATTTTATAAAGCTACTCCACATCAATTCAGGGCGTTGCTAAAAAGTTAATCCGGTACCATTTTTTTGGTGATCCCGGCTGTTACTTTGTATAAAAAAAGTATGCGCCGCCTGATCGTTCTTCTATATTTGTTAGTACCGGCCTTGTTACCCGCCCAGCAGCGGCTGGATTACCGGCTGCAGGTAACCACCGATCCGGCAAAGCAATCATTTTTTGTACAGGGAGGGTTTTCTTTTGATACCGAAGCAGCTGCGACCGACTCTGTAGACATCGTGATCAGCAAAGGCGCAGGCCCGGTAACCCTCCAATTACACGACATTACAGCCGTAATGGATACCCTCCATAAATCCGACGGCGATATCATTTACCGCTGGCATTTCCGTTCTTCACTGTCCAGCGGAACCCCTTTACATTTTACCTGCGCCTATGAGCGGGGCGGTGCGCCAGCCTTCCAGTTTTACCTCGACAGTACCTTTTGCATGGCAGGCGGCTATGGCGCTGCCTGGTACCCGCAGGTGACCGACGGCGCCGGCAATCATACCCGCGGCACCGGCACTGTTACAGTTATCACGCCTGCCGGGCTGATGCCGGTAATGGCTTCCAGTACCGTTACTGCCACCGGTAACACTTATACTTTTCATTATACACAGCCCGATATCTTTTCACTTTACATAGGCCGCTACACACGGCAGGAATACAAAGGGCAACGGTCTTTTTATACTTACAGTCTTAGTAAAGGAGTAGATGGGAATGATTTAAGCCGGAAATCCGCTGCCGTGCTGGATTACCTGTGTTCCCAATTCGGGCCGCTGAACATTCCCAATTTTTCCATCATTGAATATCCTGATTACGTGGCGGAGATCACCGGTATCGGCGGCGCCAGTATCTTAGGCGGCGTAGCCATGCCCACCGGGGCGTTGCGCCAATTTAACTATGCGCTCTTTGGTCATGAAATAGGTCATCAGTGGTGGGGCAATAAGGTATTGGCCGCGGGAACAAAAGGAGCGTCCATGCTTTCGGAAGGACTGGCACAATACGGCTCTTTACAGGTAGTGAGCCATTTCGACAGCGCCCATGCCATGGCCTACCGGAAAACGGGTTATCCCGGTTATATCAGCGACCAGTGCGGACTGGGTTATCTTAAAAATGCAGCCGCAGGTAATGATGAACCGTTAATTGCACTCACCGGCAGCAACGGGCATACTATCGGCGACAGCAAAGGCTTTCTTGCCCTGGAGCTGTTGTCCGGTATTGTGGGCAAGCAGGCTTTTCATCAGGCGCTGCGGACCATTGGCGATAAATACAGCGCCAACGGCGTTACCTGGGAGGATTTCCAGGCGGAAGTGGAGAAAGCGCATGGCGGTAGTTTACAGTGGTTTTACCAACAATGGTTTGAACGTACCGGGGCTCCTTCCTGGGAAAGCAACTGGCGGCAGCAACAGGATAAATTACAGCTCAGCATTACGCAAAAAGACAGTATATACCAGCTTCCCCTGGATGTGCTGATCACCTGTAGCAACGGGGCTACAACGTTGCAACACATCACTATCAGTAACCGCAACAACCGCCTGCAGCTGCCGGTAAAGGGAACCGTAACAAAGGTGCAGGTAGATCCTTATTTTAAAGTGCTTCACTGGGACGAAGCGCTCACACCGGAAGCGCTGGCCCAGGCCAAAGTGGTGCGGGTGCTGAACCTTCGCAGGGAGCAAAAGAATGACGAAGCCATGCAGCTGGCACAGTTGTACCTCAAAGAAGGCTTCCCGGACGATCACTACGGGGTTGAATATACGCTGTTGTACCAGATGGGCCGTATTGCCGCCATGCAGCATAAAGATTCAGCCGCGCTGGCGTATTACCAGCGCGCTTTGCAATGTGTATCGCGTGCGCCCGACCTGCTGGCCTATACCTACTACCGGATTGCACAGCTGGCAGCCGCTCAGCATGATGATGCGCTGATGCGGTGGGCTGCAGCCAATGCCGTGAAGGCGGACGCGGCAGGGGACAGGTCAGACGGCATGGAAGCAAAAGTAGCGGCACTGTTATCGTCCGTAGTGGCGAAAACGCCGTAACCAGGGCTGGAACCGCGGTTTACAAAATTGCAGATGGCGCCTGATCTGCGCCTCTGTATCTCCCCGGCGTTTTTTATCTCCGGAAAACAAACAAGTGATAATCCTGTTTGTTGTAACTTCCATGGAAAGTTTTCATTAAAGTAAAACGGTCATGGATATTCAGCAATTCGAAGATAAAGGACTGGCGCAGTATGCTTATGTCATTTACAGTGAAAAGGCGCACGAGATCATCGTGATAGATCCTGCCAGGGATATCACGCCATACCTGGAATACGCAAAGGCGGTGAATGCAAAGATCACGGGGGTGATTGAAACCCATCCGCATGCGGATTTTGTGAGCGGGCACTTAGAACTGCACCGTGTTACAGGCGCTACGCTTTATTGTTCGAAACGTACCGGCGCCGCTTATCCGCATGTAGCTTTTGATGAAGGAATGCGGATGATGCTGGGCGATATTGTACTCAAAGCATTGAATACACCGGGCCATTCACCAGACAGTATCAGCGTGGTGCTGATATACGGAGGTGAGCCACGGGCGGTGTTTACAGGCGATACGTTATTTGTGGGCGATTGTGGCCGGCCGGACTTAAGGGAACATACCGGCAATGTGACGGCCGACCGTAACGTGCTGGCAAAACAAATGTATCATTCGCTGCGCGAAAAGTTGATGGTGCTGAAAGATGATGTGCTGGTTTACCCGGGACATGGCGCAGGAACCTTATGTGGCAAATCACTCGGCGATGCCGATAGCAGTACTATCGGCGTTGAGAAAGTAAGCAACTGGAGCCTGCAACCACTCAGCGAATTGGAATTTGTGACGGCTTTACTGGCGCAGCAACCTTTCGTTCCGAAATACTTTCCCTACGATGTAGGCGTAAATCGTGAAGGGGCGCCTGACCTGCAACCATCGCTGGATAAGGTAAAGATAACAACAGCAATAGCTGAAGAAAATATTATTATAGATACCCGGCCGCAATCCCTTTTTAAACAAGGTCATTTACCCCATGCCATTAACCTGCAGAATGGCGGCAAATTTGAAACCTGGCTGGGAAGCATCGTTGCGCCGAAAGAACCTTACTACCTGCTGGCGGAGAATGAAACCGAATTACAGGAAGTGATCCGTAAAACGGCTAAAATCGGTTACGAAGTATTTATTAAAGCAGCAGTTGTTTACAGCAAGGGTACTGAAACCATAGCGCCGTTGCCACTGGCGGATTTCCGGGCGCACCCGGAGCATTACACCATTATAGATGTGAGGATGCCATCCGAAGTAAATGATGAAAAGATATTTGATGATGCGATCGCTATTCCGCTTGATCAGCTACGGGAACGCATATCCGAAATTCCGTTGGATAAGCCGGTGGTGGTACATTGCGCCGGCGGCTACAGAAGCGCAGCGGGCAGTAGCATTGTGGCCGGTGAATTGAAAAATAAAGTGCAGGTATATGACCTGGGCGAAGCCGTGAAACAATTCGCACCATAGTGTCGTAAAAGCCCCTTAATTTGCCTTGTTTGCCCCCTGTAGTTACGGGCGGATGATAGTACATTTACTTAACGGGTATTTCAATGGAGCAGGCCGCTGTGCCTTGTTTCATGTTAATTATTTTTCACCGGAAAAACCAGTTATTATGTTTGGAAAAACAAAAGCATTCAGCAGTTTTTCAGT
>JBCNPS010000610.1:0-4260 GCA_039593235.1 Chitinophaga sp.
TATTCAACAGGTAATCCGTACTGAAATTGTTCTTTTTATCGATCAGTGTTACGCCTCCATGGTCTGTTCCTACCCAGATAAGACCATTATTGTCCTGGACAACCTGGCTTACCAATTCCGATTTCAGCCTCGCAGGAAATGAATTTTTGCCCATCCTGGTAACAGTATTATTGTCCGGATGAAAAAAAAACAGACCACTATTATAGTTCCAGCACCATAAATCACCATCATTGTCAACAAAAAGAGAAAATGGGTCTTCGCTCTTTTTGTGCTGTTTCTGCAATGAGGTACTGGAAAAAATGACTTTCTCCGATTTTATATTATACTCTTGTAAAAAGCCGGATTCATATACCAGCCATAGTATTCCATCTGCCGCTTCCTTTATGGAAGTGATCTTTTCAGCCGGAGAAATAGTTCCCCGCGGATTAAATGGTTTTACACTTTTATTTTTGGCTGAATATAAATACAGTCCTTTATCAACATAAAGGAACCAGTATCTGCCATCCCTCCCCTTTATTATATTGGAAACCGTACCTGTTGGCAAACCAATAGAAGATAGATAGCTATAGTAGTCAGCATCAAACTTTTCCGTATCGGCGTTATAAATACAGGGCCCTCCCATTGTTGACACCCACATTTTCCGGTCAGGTAACTCGTAAAAGCCAATAATATTATTAGCTCTCAGAGAAGTGCTGTCATTGTGATCCTCGCGGAATATCTTGCAGGTATAGCCATCATAACGGTTCAATCCATAAGTAGTTCCAAACCACAAAAAACCATCCTCATCTTTTAATACTGCGTTTACCTGGTTATGAGAAAGCCCATTATAAGTATTAATCTTTGAAAAATTAAAATGTACACTTTGTGATAAAGCTGTAACGGATTGCAGCAATAAAACAAATCCCAAAAGGTAACGCATTACAGTAGGTTTTAGGTATAAATAATTACCGGCATTCATACAATTCCGGTTGGCGCCGCTTTCCTGTTCAGGTTGCCAGGAAAGATCTTTTCAGGATACTGTAACATTTCATACCCTGATACGAAATATTCTATACCCCTTATTATGGGGCAGCGTATTTAACTTTATAATATTATTCCACGCAATATTTTGCCTTATTATGAAAATATGGCCGCTGCCTCCTGTTTTCCAGGCTTTCCTGCATTATACTATACTATTTGTTTAAAAATTTCGTCCTCACAAAATACATTTTTTAAGTGTCAATAAAACAAATAAATATTTATTGCAATTGGTGCATTGATCATCAGAGAGAGAGAGAGTCGTTGCTCTTTAAGCTTTCACATATGATGTAATGATGTTGATCTGTTGCTTTAAAAAGAAGCCGGCAGTTTCATCTGAGCTCCTGATTACCAGTATTCGCAGATGATTTGCTATTATAATTTATTATACAACAAAGTAAAAAGTCCTTCATTCCAGTGTAACAGACTCCATTTGGCAAATTTCGTTTTCCTCCTCCTGACGCGCACGGCGTACAAAATGCCGTCATTAGATGGAATGGGCAGAACATCCAACGGATCAATCGTGGGCCAATGGACACACAGTAACAGTAACAACCGGCAATGGACGATGGGAAGCGCCGGTAGCTTTGTAAAGTTCAGGAACAGGGCAACTGGTTTATATCTCGACAATCTCGGCCAAACAGGCAACGGAGCCGACCTGGGGCAATGGAATACAAGTTCCGGTTATAATCAGCAATGGACCTCATCAGCACCGGCCAAAAATATAGCCTCATTCTCTATAAGCAAAACATAGCAACAACGACAATAACCGGGCAGTGGTTATTGTCGTTGCCTTCTCAGAAGCCACATCCTTCTATCAATTCAGTTCTATCATTGCTTTAATCACTCCTTTAGAAGGATCTAACAAGCCTTCAAACTCCGTTGTAGTATTCTCAAATGCTATACGATGAGTAATATAATTTCCGGGTTGTACCCAGCCGTTTTTTATAGCTGTTACAACGTGGTCAAAATCTTCCCGTGTGGCATTACGACTGCTCATTAACGTAGCTTCACGCTTATGAAATTCCGGGTGACTGAAACTAATATCTGCCTTCTGCAAACCCACCAGGATATATCTGCCACCATGCGCTATATACTGAAAGCTGTTATTGATTGCTTTCAAGCTGCCGGTAGCGTCAATGACTACAGTAGGCATATCGCCATTTGTGATAGCCGCCAGCCGATCCACTACATTTTCCGTGGAGGCATTGATGACATGATCCACTTTTAGTTTCTCGCTGCAAAATGCTAATCTTTTTGCATTGATGTCAACAACAATTACCTTACCACCTGCAATACGTGCAAATTCCATAACCCCTAATCCAATCGGTCCGGCGCCAATAACCAATACATATTCACCGGGTTTTACATCCGCCCTCCTGATACTGTGAGCACCAATGGCTAAAGGCTCTACAAGCGCCAGGTCATCATAACCCAGGCCATCACCATGTATTAATGTATACGCGGGAACATTCAGGTATTCCGTCATTCCTCCGTCGATGTGAACACCGCAAACATTCATCTTAACACAGCAATTGGGTTTCCCTGACCTGCAGGCAATACAATCCCCACAGTTAAAGTAAGGGATAAACGTCACTATTTCTCCGTTTGTAAACCCTGTTGCTCCATTGGTGTCTATCAGTTCACCTGATAACTCATGACCTAAAACACGTGGATAATTAAAATAGGGTTGTGTTCCTTCGAAGGCATGCAGATCCGTGCCACAAACACCGATCCTGCGGATCCTGATCTGGACATGGCCTTCTCCCGGCGCCTGCCTTTCGGTTTCCTTCAATACTAATCTTCCAGGTTCCTCACAAACTATTGTTCGCATGTTATTTTTTTAAAGTTGAAAGATTTGCTTCATCATCACCCATTTCTCTCCTTCTTTTGCCCAGGGCAATGGTTGCTGGAACTTCCACATTAATTGTTCCCACTCCTGCACTTTAGGATTGGCTGCATCCGATGCTTTTTTCTCCTGCTCATTATACAAATCGTTCGTCTCCATAATCATCATTAATCGGTTGCCTGTTCTATAAATCTCCATTTCAACAATCCCTGCGTTCAGGATACTCTTTCTTACCTCCGGCCAACCATTTTCTGCCTTGTGCCAGTATTCATACTCCGCAATTTGTTGAGGGTCGTCTTTCAGATCAAGGGCTAAACAGTATCTTTTCATAGCATCATTTAATATTTACAAATAACTGGCTGCATAAGCAGGATCAATCAATCCTCCAATTTCCATTTCCTTCCAGAACCCCTCGGGGATCGTTGAATGGGGCAATGCAACATTTTGCGCCACCCTTTCCGCCTGCGTAGTATTTAAAGCTATACTTCTCACACCGGGAGCGTTCATGCCAAACACCACGCAGGCTGCTACCGGTGCTACATTGTGATCGGTACATAACTGATAAAACCGCTCCCGCCAATCGTATAAGGTTTTATCTTTTACCGGGTCCGTTAACTGATAGTTGTAATAAGCTGATCCGGTAAGAAAACCCCCGTTAAAAACGGATGAATTTATAATGGCAATATCCTGCTGTTCCAACTTTAACATAAAATCCACCAGCGCCGCAGGATGGCTATGAATAGTCATACTGTTTGCAATCATTACCCAATCCAGTTTTACATCTTCCGCTATTTTTGCGATGATCCGCCAATCCTTGGCTCCTACCCCAATGGCTCTGACCTTACCCTCCCGCTTCAGCTCATGTAAGGCCCGGTAGGCATCCAGTATGTCCTGGTAACGTTGCTGCCGCTCCTGTTCACTCTTTGATGCTGCGAGGTATTCATCGGGGTCATGCACGGATACCAGCTCCGCATGATAATCACCCAATAATTTATTGCCCTGTTCATAGCATTCCAGGATGCCATGGTAACTTATTTTCTGAACGGCATCATGTTGCAGGTTTCGCCATACGCCCGGTTCAAAAGTAGGCTCCTCCGTTTTCAGTTCGGTACGCAGCCACCCCAGTTTATTACTGATCAGCACATCCGACGTTTTGACCTGCAATTGTTTTAAGCTCCGGCCCAACTGCTCTAGTGCCAGCCCGGCGCCATATTTACCGGCGGAATCAAATATAACCGGACCTGGCGAACATTTCAGGCATTCGTTTACGATGGATAGCTTTGTTTCATCCGGAAGCGCTACATATAAATTTCCTAACCCGCTGGTGCCAAAAATCACTTTCGGCAATATGATCTTTTCCATACCAGACATCACTTATTATCAAAGAATAGTTG
>JBCNPS010000611.1:0-4138 GCA_039593235.1 Chitinophaga sp.
AGCAGATCGGGCTTGAAGGTATATCCCAGCGTAATATTCTTCATCCTGATGAAGGAACCGTCTTCCACAAAGCGATGCGATACTTCTCCATTGGTTAAACTGTTAGGCGTAACAGGATCATTGAATATTGTCTTGGGCACATCTGTGTTGGGGTTTTCCGGCGTCCAGCGGTTCAGCGTACGTGCATCACCGTTATTATAGCCGCTCATACGTTCCAGCATGCTGCGCGTTTGGTTATATACCTCGTTGCCATAAGACCAGTACAGGAAGAAACTCAGGTCCACTCCCTTGTAACCAAAAGTATTGGTGATACCCCCGGTGTAATCCGGCAACGCATTGCCCACGATCACACGATCGGCCGCGGTTATCCTGCCATCGTTGTTAATGTCATCATATACCATGTTCCCCGTTTTAGGATCTACTCCCTTGCTGCGGTAACCAAAGAAGGAGCCAACGGATTCGCCTACACGAAATATACTGGTGGGTAAGGTGGTACCGAATGATCCCGGCAGGCTTTCTGTAAAGTCAGAGCTGGAAGGGTCGCCGGCCACAGTTTCAGGCAGACTGGTAATTTTATTTCGATTGAAATACAAATTAAAGTTGGTGCTCCAGGTGAATTTACCGCGGATGTTGTCCGTATTGATGCCTATTTCCAGTCCTTTATTTACCATCTGCCCGATGTTGGCGCCATTGGTACGTGCAAAGCCGGAGGTGTACGGAAGATCCAGTTTAAAGATCAAACGGTTGGTCAGTTTACGGTAGGCATCTACTGTAACGCTGATCCTGCTATCCCAGAAACTCAGGTCCAGCCCCAGGTTGGTGGCGGTAGTAGCTTCCCAGCTCAGATCCACATTGGATAAAGAGGTAGCGGCAATACCGGCTTCCGAGCCATAGTTATAACCGGTGGAATAAGTAGCCAGTGCGGGGAAGTCGCTCCCTAGCCCTTCGTTGTTACCTGTAACGCCGATGCTTGCACGTAGTTTCAGCTCATTAATAAAACGTTGTTGTTTCATAAAAGCCTCGTTGGTCACCCGCCAGCCTGCAGCTATAGAAGGGAAGAAACCATAACGCTTGTTCTGACCGAAACGGGAAGAACCATCTGTACGCAATACGCCTTCCAGCAGGTAGCGGTCGTCGTAGTTGTAACTTAACCGGCCAAAATAAGATACCAGTCCCCATTGCGAGCGATAATCCAGCGGAGCTGAAAGCGCCGTAAATCCGGTTACCGCCTGTATGATATCGGTTGAATTAGTGTTACCGGAAACGCTGATCCTTCTTACGTTCGCCTCCTGCGCGCTCTGACCCAACAAAGCCGTTAGCTTGTGTTTCCCTTTCAGCATAGGTGTATAAGACAACGTATTTTCATTCACCCATAAAAACTGGGTGAATACAGATACAAAGCCACTGGCGGCGGAGCCGTTGTTCACCAGTTTCGACTGGTAACGGTCGTCTGTTACCTGCTGGTTATCGAAGCCAAAACTGGTTTTAAATTTCAGGCCGGGCAAGATGGTGTATTCACCATACACATTGCCGATATAACTGTTTACGATCGACTGGAACCGGAGGTTATTAGCGATCATCACGGGGTTGGTCCAGCGCCGGTTCCTATCGGTATAGTAAGTGCCGTTAGGATTATAGATAGGATCGTTGGGATTTTCTATCAGGGCCAGCGCCAGTACAGACTGACCGGAGAAACTGTTGTCCATACGGTTATTGGTAGACCTTACCCCTGTTACATTTACGCCGATCTTCAGCCTGTCTGTAGCCGCAAAATCGAAGTTTACGCGCCCGTTAAAACGTTTGTAATGCTGCAGTCCAACAATGGTTCCCGTTTGATCAAGATAACCGAGCGATACATAATGCGATGTTTTACCGGTTCCGCCGGAAATAGATAAATTATAGTTAGATACCGGGGCTGATCTGAAAATAGCATCCTGCCAGTCGGTATTACGACCGGTAACCACTACCGCGGAATCTACCGGCAGGCCAGCGTTTGCGCGGGATTCTTTAAACAGCTCCACGAACTGTTCACCGTTCAGTAACGGTAAACGTTTGGGGATATCCGCCACGCCGGTGTACATATTGAAATTAAAACGCGACTTGCCTTCCGCGCCTCTTTTGGTGGTGATGAGGATAACACCGTTAGCGCCCCTGGAGCCATAAATAGCAGTGGCAGCAGCATCCTTCAATATCTCCACTGATTGTATATCGTTGGGGTTAATGTTATTGGTAGTGGCTATTCTTTGTCCATCGCCGGAAACGCCGTATTGCGCTGCGGGAAGGTTGCTCATAGGCACCCCGTCTATCACATACAGGGGGCGGTTTTCACCGAACAGGGAACCGTTACCACGGATACGGATATACGTTTCATCGCCGGGAGCGCCGGAGTTCTGCACTACCTGGATGCCTGCCGCTTTTCCCTGTAAGGCTGCATCCAGGCTGGTTACCGCCACACCTGTGAGTTCACTGCCTTTGATGGAGCTTACAGAAGAAGTGAGGTTCTTTTTCTGCTGGGTGCCATAGCCTACTACCACCAGGTCGTTCAGCGAGGCGCTTTGCAGTTTCAGCACAATGTTAAGGGAAGATTGCCCGCCAACGTTTACTTCTTTTGGTTCGAACCCTACATAGGAGCACACTAAAACAGGATTGCCTTCCGGCACGGCCAGGGAAAAATTGCCCTGGTTATCTGTAGTAGCGCCCAGCGTAGTTCCTTTTACGCGGATGCTTACACCAGGCAGGGGATATCCTTTTTCATCGGATATTCTGCCGGATACTACGCTCCGGTCCTGCTCCTTCCCTGCCGGAACCGGTGTTATTTTTTTGGTAATCACTACTATTTTATCAGTTATTTCATATTGCAGGGAAAGATTGCCCAGGAAAGATGTCAGCACTTGTTCCAGTGGCTGGTCCTTACATTCCAGCGATACTTTATTGAGCGCTGCAGGCGGTTGATCGCGCCATATAAAAGAATAACCTGTTTGTTGCTTTAACAACGCCAGTACTTTTTCGAGCGGAACATTTTTTACGGAGATAGTTACATTTTGCGCGTAGGCGCTTACATGCAGCAGCAGGATGGTCATAGCCATCCATAACGGTTTGGCGGGCCATCTCTTTACAGCCGGGAGAATACCTGTGGCAAGGAATTTCATATTTTAACTCGTGGATTTTAGATATTAGCAATCATAAACGTGGAAATTTAACCGGGTACGCACACAACGCTCCATGCCGAGGGCCCTCAGCGGCTGGTTTTTCAGCAGGTGTGCATACAACGTGTAATCCGTGCAGCGATCAGGTCATGACAAATACATTTAAAAGGTTGATTTAATTGGCCTCATGATAAGGCATCACGGTAATAGTTCTTCCCTGTATCTTAAAACGTACGATTTTGGTCAGTTCAAGCGCTTTCAGTAACTGTGATATAGTGGCTGTTCTGGCTACAATGCCGGACAGTTCAATGCCGGACATATCTCCTTCATACTTTACCTCTACATCATACCACCGCGACACCTGCCGCATAATGGCGCTGATATTTGTTTCTTTAAAATTAAACTCCCCGTTTTTCCAGCCCAGTATTTCTTCCATAGCGGGCTTATTGATCACCAGCTCACCGGAGGCGCTCAGCACCGCCTGTTCACCCGGATGTAATACCCTGCCGGCATTTACTTTCACCGCGCCTTGTACCAGTGTTGTTTTCACGGCGTCTTCATCGGCGTAAGCCATGATATTAAACGCTGTACCCAATACCTGTACTTCCATGCCTTTGGCGGTTACGATAAATGGTTTCTTATCATCTTTGGCGATATCGAAGTAGGCTTCTCCCGAAACTTCCACCATTCTTTTATTATCCGGAAAAGCGGCGGGATAACGGATAGAAGATGCGGCGTTAAGCCACACATGCGACCCGTCCGGTAAAATAAGCTGGTACAGGCAGCCGTTAGGTGTTTGCATGGTATTGTATACCAGGCCGGTGTTCTCCTGTGAAAATTGTTTATAAGCCAACTGCCCGTTGGCCAGCTTAATTACCTGTGCGGAGCCCTGTTGGGCGATGGCACCGTTAGCAGCACTGTCGAGCGCTATGCGGGTGCCATCTCCCAGGATCAGCACCGGGCGTGCTGTTCCCTGTTCTGTTTGCGCTACA
>JBCNPS010000612.1:0-4106 GCA_039593235.1 Chitinophaga sp.
GGATTTACAGCAAATGTAAATTCATCCTGCTGCAGGTTATAAACCGGCAAACCATACACGGCTCTTTTACCGTCGTTTTCAGTGACCGTAATTTCCGAAATGTGATGTTTTTTCCTGAGGGCGTTTGTCCTGTAAAAAGTACTCACTACTTCAGGTCCGCAAGCAGGAGGCGTGGTTAAAGTGGTATCATAAAATTTATATGACTTATAACTGTTGTTATTGGGAGTAAGCATTGCTTCCCCGGCAGTAAGATAGCTCACCGGTGAATTTCTCAACTGCCGGTCGGTTTTCTTTAATGAACCTGACTGGTATACGTTGCCATACCTATCATGCATTGCTTTTTGTGTCTTTCTTCCATCCAGTGCAACTGCTACCATTTTTTCTCCCTGTATGCTATTTACATATCCCGCATCTTCTGCCGTTTGCTCTCCCATCATTTTAAAATAGGTTTGCTCTTCTATCACTTTGGCAGGATCTGCGGTATAGTCCGCAGCAGAAAGGAATTTATTATCTGTAGTCCATTTCCTGGTAACGTTGGTAATGTTTTGATCATAAATGGCTATTCCACCATGGAACCATAACCCAAATCCATAATCCGCACCCAGGGAAAAATTGCCGGACTTGTCTTCTGCTTTAGGATCAAACACCACACCTGTATTGCCGCGCTGCAGGCGGAACTGCCCGCTGCCCGCCTGATTGGTATAAGAAAAAACATCGGGGGTATTCACCGGAACTGCCAGGTTAGGCAGGGTGGGAATGATCGGATTATCTTTCTCGCGTAAAAAATCCATCACTGCACGTTCATCCTTCGTTCCCCTGTCGGCGTATAAGTAACCATATTCAGGGGTCATCAGTTTATTGGTAAGCAGGGATTGCTTACTCATATATCCCGTAAGCCCGCCTCCGCCAAAAACCGTAAATGCGTGCCCCCCTATGGTGATGGAATAAGACTGGTTGGAAGATCTGTACCCGAAGCCAATCCGCGGACTGAATGGCGGCGTGTTATAAGAATAGGTAACACCCACTCCCGGGGCCAGTTCTCCCGGGGCAAAAGTTTTTGACAGGGCCAATTCCTTGTAACCTTCCCGGGTATTATAACTAAGATTGGCGGAAACACCTGATAAACTGGTGGAATTACCTGCCATATTAGCGCTGGCCGACAACCCTCCAAAAACGCTAACCCCACTGCTGGTGTTTGAGTTAACGCCAACGCTCAGTCCCCCGGTAAGATACCCGCTGTTCACATCTCCCAAACTTAAACCGGCATTTACACCAAATTCCGCTCCCATACCAGTGTAGGTATCACTAAAAACGCCCACTGAAATAGATCCTGATATTTTTGCCATGTCGGCGCCCTTCAGTTCCAGTCTAACCGTACCTCTTCCGCCATATGTAATTTTGTCGGCCGTATAATGCGTAGTAGCAATACTATCCCCTGCAAAGTCGTCCGGTACACCGCGTAGCTGCCGGTTAACGGCGCCCACGTTAAGATTCCATCCAAGCCCTACCCAGCTGGCTTCGTCATCAATACCAACACCGGAGGCATAATTCAGGTTAACGGGATAGCCGTCAACATCCAGTAAGGGTATGTTGTATTTGAAAGCCCCGGAAAACAGGTCCACCATATCGTTTGTACCATAAGGCGCAAACTGTTTGTGCTCCGGCTGTGCCGGTCCTGAAGTAAGGGCCAGCGAATGAAGGGGTAACAATATCTCCGCAGTGAGGAGAGACAGGAAAAAAAATGCCAGCGCCTTTTTAATCTTTATATTTTGAATAATCATAACCTGCAGCTTATAGAGTCGGATTTCTGGAGATAATTTTTTTGTAGCGGGAATACCAGCCTGGTAGAAGTAAATAGCCAGTCTTTATAGATAAATGCGGCCGTTTGCACGCTTCTCAGCGGCCGACGCTCAAAGATGACCAGGTATTCAATTCCTTTCATATTACCGTTGGCAATCCGCTGGGCCTGCAATGGCGCCAGCGTATCGTGATTGAGTACCAGCTGGAATACAGAATCCAGTCCGTAGCTGGCGCCCTGCGGCTCTTTCTTTGCCATACCGGCGCCATTCTCCGGGGAAAACACATTTATCTTAAAACACATCTCAGCGGAACCTTCACCGGCATTACGCCCGTTTACACGCTCCCAGCATTCTGGTAAATAAGTGAATGACACTACGGTACTGCCTACACGCTTTTCCTGGTGTAACCCGGTGGCCGGGTTATTCATGATTGTTTTAAGACCGGTACCGGTCTGGCGACAGGCACAGATCAACAAGATAATCACTGCCGATAAATTCAATACCTTTCTCATTATTCTGTTTCGCTTTTATAGAGAAATCTAAGTTGCTTTTCTTCACCATCCGGCAGCTTCACGGTTAGCTGATAATAATATCCATCCACAAATGCCCTGTTCTCTGAAATATCTATTACTACATGATTATTACCATGTTCCAGCTTCACTTCGGGGAGCTTCTTTATTGCTTTCTTAGGATCTGTGATGCCGGTGATATGATACTGCAGGGTGGTTTTTGCATAAATATTCTGCAGGGCAAACATTACCTTACCACGTGCCACATAAAAGTTACCCTTATCCAGGTCTTTAATGTCACGGAAACTCTCAGGAGTAACAGGGTTAGCACTGTCTTCACACTGCACTTTGAACGACCACATTTCAGAATTTACCAGGATCATATCTCCCCGGTAGGCTGTTACCTGCCATACATATTCATGCCCTTCTTCCAGCGCTTTGGCAGAGGGCGGGAAGAACAGCATAGGCATATTTATGTATTGCTGGTTGATGACGGGAAAATTGTAGCGCAAAGCTTCAGCCTTAGCCTGTCCCTGTTTAAGCTCCGTCAGGATCAGCCGGTACTGCATACCCGGAACTGCCGGTAAAAGCGGCTGCCAGTAGAGGGAAGGCCTTTTATCGCAAATGGCATCTTCATCAGCGGGGCTGGTAAGGATCAACGGCGAAAAAGGCTGCAGGTAATAATCAAAACATTGCATGGCAAGCGATTCTCCGGAGTGCCCGTTTTCGTTTACCAGCTCAAAGCAATATTCATAGTCTCCTTCCGTAAAAAAGCCCGACTGGCGTACCACCGCGGCAATTTTACCATTACCGAAATTAATGCCGGCGCCGGCGATCAATCCCGGAGGTAAGGGATTTACACCTGGTTTCACTTCAAATGGTTTCGTTTTTATAGTCACCACCTGTCCTTCTTTAACAGCGGTTACCGTTATCCGCAAACTGGCTATCACCCTTTGCGTAGCAACACCGGCAATCCTCACCTGGAAAAGACCATCCATGGTTCTCCCCTGCACTTCCGGCAGGAATACAAACGATGCCTGGGCTGCTGCCTGTGTATAGATCAGCAGTAAACATCCTATTATCAAATATGTAAACCTCTTCATATACTATCTGTTCAATTGGTAATTTAAAGCCAGCTGGGTGCTGATATTGCCAAAAAGATAATTCTGTGGTGTATTCATCAATTGTTTCCTGCAATCGGCATACACACTTACCTGCAGCCGTTCAAGCAATGATGCACTCACCGTTTGGCGTATTCCCAGCTGCCGTACCACATCCTTATTATCGAGATAGTTAATACCGCTGGTACATGACCAGATCTTACCCAACTGGTAACTCCACCCGGTTTCCGCGGTAAACAGGTTACCGTAGAGCGCCTGGTCTTTCATGTCTTTATTATAGAACAGGGAAAGGGTAAGCACGTGTGTATTTATCACAATGCTGTGATTCACATTCAGGTTCACCAGCAGGCTTTTCATAGGTAAAATATCCATTTGCTGTAAGCCGAAACTGACGTTATTGTTTTGCGTCAGGGAAAACAGCTTCCCGCTCAGTTGCGACGAAACGCTGACCTGCCGGTTCAGGTATCCTGTTCCCGGTAATTTTTCAGCAGTGCTTTTCATGGTCGATTGTCCCACACGGGCCGAAAGAGAAAAGTTCTTCTTCACTTTTATACGGGTATCCAGCGTATACTGCCTGTTCCGCCATCCGGAAGCATTTGTTGCAGAAGTGTTCATATCCTGCATATCCGTTCTGAAGCCCACCATTATTTTCCGCTTATTCCAAAACCTCCTTACAT
>JBCNPS010000613.1:0-4162 GCA_039593235.1 Chitinophaga sp.
ATCACCTGGATGTGTATATATCAGTGGCCGGGGTAGCTGCACAGCGGAAATTTGTTTTCCCGGTAGCGCTGGAAGCGGGGCACAGCAGCATACTGCTGGAGGGTGTTTACCACCCGCAGGTAAAAAATGCAGTGCCCAACACGATCCGGATCACACCTGAAAATAATGTTATTTTCCTGACAGGCGCCAACATGGCGGGTAAGTCGACCTTCATGAAATCCGTGGGCATCGCCATGTTCCTGGCGCATATGGGATTTCCCGTGGCCGCTGCAAAAATGGAATTTGCGGTAAGGGAAGGCATCTATACCACCATTAACCTGCCGGATGATCTTTCATCGGGAAGCAGTCACTTCTACACGGAAGTGCTCCGTATAAAGAAGATTGCCCGTGAACTGGCAAAGGGAAAGAACCTGTTTGTTATTTTTGATGAGCTTTTCAGGGGAACCAATGTGAAGGATGCATTTGAAGGTACAGTGGCTATTACGGCCGCTTTTGCAGAAAGAGAGAACAGCGTGTTTATCATCTCTACTCATATAACAGAAGCCGGTGCGCAGCTAAAAGAGCGATGCGGCAACATTCATTTTATTTTCCTGCCAACAAAAATGAATAACAATAAACCGGTGTATACCTACCAGCTGGCGGAAGGTATTACGGAAGACAGGCACGGCATGATCATCATCCAAAATGAAGGTATCCTGGATATCATTCATAAAAGAAAAAAAGTATGAGTTTTATTGCAGACAAACAAACCCTCGATGACCTGAATATTCCCGGCAGGTATAACAATAAGTCCATTTACCGTATGTTCGATGGCGTTATTACCGGTGGTGGCAGGAAGATCCTTGACCAGATGTTCCAGGAGCCGTTAACTGATCATAACGCTATTAATGAGCGCAGCAGTATTTTCAGCTATTTTGGCCGGCAATCGCTGCAATTACCATTCAGCGCTGATGAATTTGGCGTGGTGGAGAATTATCTTACCGCTGCGCCGGGCAGCAATATAGTTGCCACTACCTGGAATGTATTATCAAAAAAATTTCTTCATGCAGTAGTGCGTGATAATGCCTATACGTTACTGGAAACAGGCGCGGGCAAAACTATTACGCTGCTGCTGGCTTTCAGGGATTTCGTTTACAGCCTGGAACAGGAAGGTACTTATTGCCCTGTTGACGGCGCTATACAAACCGTGCGGAACATCTTTAACAGTAAGCAGCTGCAGTGGATCACGGAAAACTATGATGGAAAAAAGCTGCCGCTGCAGCAACTCATCAGGTATGATCATCTCCTGAAAAAAGGATGTCGGGAAGAGATGAAGACGCTTGTTGATATCATCTGCCGGTTTGATGTATACATCGCCGTGTCCGCAGTGGCCAGAACAAGAAACTTCTGCTATGCGCATGCGTTGCCCAAACACAGGAACGTAATGGAGGTGACAGGCTTATTCCATCCATCCGTGGAAAATGCCGTAGCCAACGATATTTCCTTTCACGCAGGGAGCAACGTCACTTTTCTTACAGGAGCCAATATGGCGGGGAAGTCCACCTTCATGAAATCTTTCGGTATTGCCGTTTACCTGTCGCATATGGGATTCCCGGTAGCGGCAGAAAGTATGGAGTTCTCCGTAAAAGACGGGCTCTTTTCTACCATCAATGTACCGGACAACCTGGAACATGGATACAGTCATTTTTATGCAGAAGTATTAAGGGTTAAAAAAGTGGCGGAGCAGGTAAGCGGGTCAAAAGACCTGGTGGTAATTTTCGATGAGCTGTTCAAGGGAACCAATGTAAAGGATGCCTACGACGCCACCCTGGCCATTACCAGCGCTTTTTCCGAAAACAGTAATTGCTTTTTTATTATTTCCACGCATATTATAGAGGTGGGAGAGGCGCTGAAAGAGAAAGGAGGAAGCTTCCGCTTCCTGTACATGCCCACTATTATGGAAGGGAATGTACCTAGGTATACTTACCGGCTGAAAAGCGGTATCACTACCGACAGGCAGGGAATGGTGATTATTGAAAACGAGGGACTGATAGCGCTGATCAGAAAAAAGGTGACCAGTTAACCGGCAGCCGCTTATCTTTGATGCGTAAAAAAAACGGGTGGTGAATTGCAGTAATCAACCTATTTTGAGAATAGGATATTTAAGATATTAGGAATAATCATACTTTTTGGCGTTACATTTCTTTATTATTATCTTTTGATGTACTGATATAAAGCTCAATTTATTTTTATATTCTTGTGGACCATTCCCAATCGCATGAATCGGTACCAGGAACAAACTGATGTAGAATTGATAGCGTCCTTACGCGGGGACGATCATCATGCTTTTGCCGAAATTTATAGCCGTTACTGGAAGAAATTACTGGCCGTTGCCTACCATCATAGTAAGGATAAGAACATTGCAGAAGAAATTGTACAGGAAGTTTTTATTGGCCTCTGGAACAGGCGGAATGCGCTTCACATTGATAATGTAAATGCCTACCTCGCCACCGCCGTTAAACTATCTGTTTTTAAACAATACGTGCGGCAGAAAAGGAGGAACCAGATAAAAGAAGAGGCCGCTGATCCACTGGTAAGCACCTGGGACGAAGAAAAGATCTACAGCAGGTTTCTGCAGCAACATATTAATGGTATAATAGACGTTTTACCGGAAAAATGCCGCCTGGTATTTAAACTGAGCAGGGAAGAGGGACTAAGTATCCCCGAGGTGGCGCAAAGAATGGGTATTGCCGGGAAAACTGCGGAAGCACATCTTACCAAGGCATTAAAAGTACTGAAACTCAAATTGAACCGTCCCTATTTGTGGGTGGTTATCCTCGCTTACACGTTGATCCGTTAGCATCTTTTTAAAAAATTATTGCCCCACTAAGGGTAACAGGTGTTCTTGTGGTACATATCTATGTAGCCATAGTGTTTATGTAATGTCCATGTTATGAAGAGCAATGTATCGGACCTCGCCAGGAAAGGTTGGTGTACCTGTGTAATTAAGGGAGATCATAGAAATTTCCCCGTTGTATGAGCTGGTACCGGCAACAAACGGATGCTGACTTAATGATGTCCTTTCGCGAGGGCAACAGCCACGCTTTTGCCGAAATTTATCAACGTTACTGGAAAAAGTTACTGGCGGTTGCCTATCATCATTGCAGGGATAAAATGGTGGCGGAAGAAGTGGTGCAGGAGGTTTTTATCAGTGTTTGGAACAGAAGAAAAGAGCTTCGTATTGACAATATTAATGCTTACCTGGCTACAGCGGTGAGGTTATCCGTTTTTAAACAATACCTGCGGCAAAAGCGGAGAGTACAGATAATTGAACAAACTGCGGATCCTTTGGTAACCGCCTGGGATGAAGAAAAGATCTATACCCGGTTCCTGCAGCAGCAAATTAACGGCATAGTGGAAACATTGCCCCGGCAGTGCCGCCTGGTATTCAAATTAAGCAGGTTAGAGGGCCTCAGTATACCGGAAGTGGCCAGGCAAACGGGGATCGCTGAAAAAACAGCAGAAGCGCATCTTACAAAAGCATTGAAAGTATTGAAACTTAAATTGAACAGGTCCTGTTTATGGGCGATCTTACTCATTCAGCTCCTGGTGTAATAAAATTTTTAAAAAAATATATTTCTCACTAAGGGTAAAAGATCCGCTCATGGTACCTGTTTGCATAACCATAAAATCTGTACGTTGAAGAACAACATATATCATCTGATCGAAAAGTACCTGGACGGTACCATTACGCCGGCGGAAGAGGAAACGTTAATGGCCTGGTACCAGGATCATAACGAAGCAGATGTAGAGTGGTTGTCGGAGAATGTGGATGAGGAAGAAGAGGTGCGCGCGCGTATGCTGCTGCGTTTGCAGCAGCAGGTAAATGTACCGGTAACCAGGCATGCCACTGCAAAACGCCGCTGGTACTACATACCCGCTGCGGCTTGTATACTGGTGATACTGGGGCTTGCAGGATATTTTTATTACCCGCAGCAGCACCGGTCTGAGCAGCCGGCCAATATCGCTAATGCGGTTAACACCATTGTGCCCGGAAGTAATAAAGCCATCCTGATGTTAGACAATGGGGATAAGGTAGTACTGGCCGATTTGGTGTAACAGCCAAGTCGGGGAAAAAGAAATCCAATCCAGATCCCATGCCAAAGGTTCCGGCTCATTTGGT
>JBCNPS010000614.1:0-4134 GCA_039593235.1 Chitinophaga sp.
AGCAACTTTATTTACCGTTTGGCTGTATGCGCCATGCAGGCAGAATAAAGCGGCTGCTAACAGTCCAACTTTTTTCATGATTAGATATTATATACAACAAAAATGATCCTTTTAGCCAGCATCACACTCGCTGTGTGAAGATACCGTGAAATTTCAACAAAATCGATTTAGCACAGATACAGAAAAAAAAGATTCAGCGAATCCTTTTCCCGTTAAGCTCCAAAAGCTGGTACTAAAAGTATAACTATTTTTCCAGCAAATACAAGTATTCAACGGTTTTTTTATAAGCGGCGCCGGTGTTCAACCTGGCCATTTCCCGCCTACGGATAACGTGGCTCAGATCTTTGCTTTTCTGTAGCCGGGCCGGTGGGCATCCGGCGCGGCACAGCCGGCGCGTACCATCAGGCCAATCACTGCCAATGGGATAACGTAACCCTGATCCTTGCCTTTCTGCAGCCGGGCCAGTTGGGCATCCGGCGCGGCATAGCCGGTGCATACATCAGGCCACGGAATAACCTAACTCAAATCCCTGCCTTCCGTAGCCGGGCCGGTTGCTGAAGGCACGGCACAGCCGGCGCGTACCATCAGGCCGATCCCCGCAGGATAAATTTCCCCGGGATCTCCACTGCCGTTTTCTTCATTGGGCCACTGTTTTTGTCCAGTTGGTGCATCAGCAGGTCTATGGCGGTTTTGGCAATGCCCTCTATCGGCTGTTCTATCACCGAAATACCCGGCGGGTATAAACGGAAAATATCATGATCATCGAAGCACAGTACTGCAATATCGTCAGGCATCTTCAGCCCCATCCTGGCTATTACTTCCAGTCCCAGGATACCCAGGTAATTAGTGGAGAAAAAGATAGCATCCAGTTCGGGATTGGCCTCTATAAAGGCCTGCAGCTCATTCAGAGAATCTTCCCGCTGCCGGTGATACTGCAGCTGCAGGATATGTTTCTTCTTTACCGGGATCTTATGTTCTTTCAAAGCAGTGGTATAGCCTCTCAGGCGCTCTTCTATCTGTATCAGCTTCACATCTACCATCACAAACCCAATTTTGGTAAGTCCTTTCCCTATCAGGTGTTTCATTCCCTGCTGCACACCGTCGAAATTATTGATCAGCACATAAGGCGTTTTGATAGCCGGAAAGTAGCTATCCATCAGCACTACCGGCTTATGCTGTTGTACCAGGTGCTGGATTTCCTTCTCCATCCCCGGCGCCGGGGTGATCAGGTAACCGTCTACCATCTGCCGGCCAAGCATGCGGATCAGCTCTCCGCCCTTCTGGGCGTTATTTTCAGTGCTGCAATACACCACGTTGTAACCTCTGCGCTCAGCTTCGGTTTCTATGGTTTTAGCAAGACTGGCAAAAAAGCTTCCGGAAATGCTCTCAACGATCAGTCCCAGGGTTTTGGATTGCCCTGTCCGGAGGTTCACTGCCATGCGGTGGGGTTCATATCCCGACTTTTCAGCCACCTGCATGATCCGGGAGGCTACCTCGTCGCGGATACGCATTTGTTTCCCTTTTCCGTTCAATACGAACGAAACCGTGGAAGGGGCCACTCCGGCCATTTTTGCAACATCCTTAAGGGTTAATCGCTTCATTTATAGTGATTGGTTTTGGCATATATGAAAATGAATCCCCTGAACATTCCCACACATCCTTACAGTTATTACATATTACAGGGCTATGTTACTCTCTGACAGATACACATTAGAACGGAAATTACAAAAATACCCGTAATAACTACCAGAGAAGAAAAAAATGGTTATCTTTCAGTCGTCCCTACACGGTATAATATATCTTCCCGGGGAGCGTTATAGTAATTCACCGGCTCCTGGCCAACATTATTACAACTGTAGTAAAATACACTGAGCTTATGAAGCATCTTTCTCAACTTACTGACCCGGTTTACATAAAGCCCGAACATGAAACTGCTCTTGACCGCCTTTTTAAAAGCTGGATCAGGGATGAGCGAGATCTTCCCTTTGTATACCTCACATTAAAAATCACCTTCACCCTGTGGCCACTGGCTATCCTCATGTATATCCCGGGAATAAATAACTGGGTATGGTGGGGTGCTGCTATTGCCTACCAGTTCCTGAACAATATCACGTTTAAAGGCCCTTTTGGCCTGATGCTGCACTGCACCAGCCACCGGGTTTTCTTTGAAAAGAAATACCAGTTCTGGAATAATTACCTGCCATGGGCTATAGGACCGCTGTTCGGACAAACACCGGAATCATACTACTCCCACCATATAGGGATGCATCACCCGGAAAACAATATGCCGGACGACGACAGCTGCACAATGGTATACCAGCGCGATTCCCTCCGTGGATTCCTCCTGTACCTGTTCAACTTCGTTACATTCGGGGTATATGATACCGCCCGCTATCATCTCCGGAAAAAAAGAAATAAGTTAATGGTAAAACTGGTGAGGGGCGAAGTACTTTTCATTGCCGCCTGTGTTGGATTATCATTCATTAATTTTCCTGCCACCTTCGTGGTATTTATATTGCCCTTTATCATTTCCCGTATCATTATGATGGTGGGTAACTGGGCGCAACATGCTTTCATCGACGCCGAAGAACCGGATAACTGTTATAAAAACAGTATTACCTGTATCAATACAAAATATAACCACAAATGCTGGAACGATGGCTATCATATCAGCCACCATGTAAAACCCAGCATGCACTGGACAGAGCATCCTGTATACTTCAACAAAACCCTGGGCGAATATATCAGCAACGACGCCATTGTATTTGATGGCATCCATTTCCTGCATGTATGGGCCTACCTGATGGGTAAACGCTACGACCTGCTGGCAAAACACTTTGTAAATATCGGCGACCGTTACCAGACCGACGCTGAAATCATTGACTTCCTGAAGCAGCGTACCCGTAAAATCACTGCGCTACCTGTATCTGAAGTAGTGGCCGCAGCCTGATAATATATTACCCTTATTGCATAATACTTACATTTTCACGGGTTACAATTCCCTTGCATTTTCCTCTTTTTCACATAAAAATATGGAGGAAAAAGTAAGAGGACTGTCAGATCCTGCATCCTCATGCGCGCAAATGCACTCCCACAGGCGGTTTCATCGTAAATCTCCAAAAGTTATATTATATTATCTTAATGAATATGCTTATTCATAACAATAAGTAACTAAATTTGCGCTCTAACTTTTTTTATTAAAGTAAAAAATATGCGTACTGTTACACTGAAAAGGGTTGTGGTTACCGGATTGGGAGCATTAACACCTATCGGGAATGATGTAAATACTTTTTGGAACAATATGAAGGCAGGCGTTAGCGGCGCCGGCCCCATCACTAAATTTGACACCACAGAGTTTAAAACAAAATTCGCCTGTGAAGTGAAAGGTTTTGATGTGGAAAAATATATGGAAAAGAAAGAAGCCCGCAAAATGGATTGTTTCACACAGTACGCTATGGCGGCTGCACAGGAAGCAGTACAGGATGCCGGTCTTGATAATGCGGCCATCGATAAAACAAAAATCGGTGTGATCTGGGCATCCGGCAACGGCGGGATGCTTACGTTCGAAGAACAGATCGTAGAATTTACACAGCAAAACTTTGTGCCTAAATTCAACCCGTTCTTTATTCCAAAATTAATCTGCGACATTGCCGCAGGTCAGATAGCGATGAAATACGGTTTCATGGGTATCAATTTCTGTACAGTGTCTGCATGCGCTTCTTCTACCAGCGCCCTGGTGGATGCCTTTAATTACATCCGCCTGGGTAAAGCCAACGCTATCGTGGCAGGTGGTTCTGAAGCTCCTGTAACCCGCGCCGGTATTGCAGGATTCAATGCCCTTAAAGCATTATCTACCCGTAATGAAGATGCGGAACACGCATCCCGTCCCTTCGATATAGAACGCGACGGCTTTGTAATGGGTGAAGGCGCAGGCGCTATCATCCTGGAAGAATATGAACACGCCATTGCCAGGGGCGCTACTATTTACGGAGAAATGATCGGCGGCGCTATGACCTGCGATGCCTACCACCTCACTGCTACCCACCCTGAAGGTATATGAATGATTACAATGCCATCTACAGAGATGGGGGACTTGGAGGTTGGAGCAATACATTTTTCGCTGCAAAAAATGTA
>JBCNPS010000615.1:0-4122 GCA_039593235.1 Chitinophaga sp.
GGGGATTATCAACATGAATAATCTTACGTTGGCAGAAGTGAGTACGGTGCTGGAAAGATGGTACAGCGTCCGTATTGTGCTGGATACGCCGGAAACTGGGCGGCACGTATTGTCCGGGCAACAGGCCAATACCTCGCTGGAATCAGTACTGGAGTCCATCTGTTTTATTTATCATTTGCAATATCATCACCAGGGAAATATAATCCGTATCAATAAAAAGTAAACCGCTTAATCCTGTTTTAATACATACTACGCTAACAAAACCTAACGTATGATCCTAATTTTATTATCCGCTTCGCGCGGCCTGGAAAAGGCCGTGAGGGTCATCCTGTGCTCATTCCTGGCGACAGCCGTTTATATGTTGCCGGTACACGCACAGGTGCAGGACCCGAAAACAAAAACGGTCACTATCCAGCTGAAAGATGCAACAGTGACAACCATTTTCCGCGCCGTTGAAAAGCAAACCACTTTCCGTTTCCTGTACGACAAATCGCTGGAAACATTTGAGAAGAAGTTAACGGTGAACTACAAAAATATGGCTGTTGCCGGTTTGCTGCAGGACATAGAACGCCGTACTGGCCTGCAATTCAGAACATCGGGTCAGAATATTTCTGTGGCCACAAATGATCAGCTCCCTGCCGCCAGCCAGCTGGCTGAAAGCAAAAGAGAAATAACTGGTATCGTGAAAGATTCCACGGGCCAGCCAATGGTAGGCGTAACTGTTGCTATTAAGGGTACACGCCTGGGCACAGGTACAGATGCCAACGGGAGATTTATTTTATCGGTAGATGATGATGCAGTACTGGTATTCAGCCTTATCGGGTTCCGTAAACAGGAGATCCCTGTGCATCAGCGGGAAAAGATGGAGGTGGTATTGGAAGAAGCATCTTCAGCGCTGGAAGAGGTAGTGGTAGTAGGTTTTGGTGAACAGAAAAAGATCAGCCTGGTAGGCGCGCAGGCTACTATTTCACCAAAGGAACTGAAGCAACCGGTATCGAATCTTACGCAATCGCTCGGTGGCCGCGTGGCAGGTATGGTATCCGTACAACGCAGCGGGGAATTAGGTTACAACGATGCCAATATTTATATCCGTGGTATCTCCACTTTTACGCAGGGGTTCAGCGCACCGCTTACCCTGGTAGACGGTGTACCCAGGAGCATTTCCAACGTAGATCCGGAAGACATTGAAAGTTTCTCCGTGCTCAAAGATGCGTCCGCTACAGCGGTGTATGGCGTGCGTGGCGCCAATGGGGTTATACTCATCACTACAAAAAGCGGTAAGCCGGGAAAGCCTGCATATAACCTGCGTTATACAGAAGGTATCACCCAGTTCACCAAACTGCCTTCCTTTGCCGATGGCCCTACCTATATGAAATTATCGAACGAAGCGCTCACCACACGTGGAAGCGCCCCCGTATATTCCGATGAGGCTATACAGAAAACCGCCGATGGCAGCGATCCATACTTGTATCCGAATGTTGACTGGTTTGCAGAACTTTTTCGCAACAATGGAAAAGTGAGAAATGCGAATGCCAATATCAGCGGTGGTTCTGAAAAATCAATATACTATATTGGTCTTGGTTACTATGATGAACTGGGGATGTATAAAACAGATGAGCTTACGAAATATAATTCTTCTATCTTCCTTAAACGTTATAATGTTACCTCTAACATTACACTGAAACCATCCGCCACCACTACTGTTAAACTGGGTATTCAGGGTTACCTGAGCAATGTAAACCTGCCTACTACTGCTGTGTCGGATATTTTTACGGATGCATATTTTATGACGCCAGTGCAGATCCCTACCCGTTACCCGGATGGCAGGGTGGCCGATATACGCTCCGGCAGCCTGTCTAATCCCTGGGCCAGTCTTACCCAGGGCGGCTACGCCAATCAATGGAGAAGCCAGGTGTATTCCAACCTGCGGCTTACACAGGAGTTGCCTTTTCTTACGAAAGGATTGTCTGTAACCGGTATGTTTTCATTTGATGCATATAACTATACCAGTAACCGCTATACGAAAATACCCGATACCTGGCTGGCCAACGGCCGTGATGCAGATGGCAATCTTACCTTCGACCAGGTAGCTATAGGCACCGAGTTTTTGCAGTATACAAAAAGCAACCAGGGAGAACGCACGTTTTATTCCGAACTGGGTTTGAACTATAACAGGAGCTTTGGAAAACATGATGTATCCGGTATGCTGCTCTACAATCGCAGCGATAAGGCCAACACTTATGCCGGCGACCTGGAAACATCTTTACCCTATCGCTTCCAGGGATTGGCAGGACGTTTTACCTACGGTTTCCGCAACCGGTATTTTGCTGAAGTGAACTTTGGTTATAACGGATCGGAAAACTTTTACCCTGACAGTCGCTACGGGTTTTTCCCTTCCGCCGGTTTGGGTTGGGTAGTATCTGAAGAGAATTTCTTCTCCGGTATTAAAAATACAGTATCACTTTTCAAGATCCGCTTCTCCCACGGTATAGTAGGTAACAGCAACATTGACGGCAGAAGGTTTGCTTACCTCGCTACCGTAGCCAATACCAGCGATTATTATTTTGGTAAGACCATCAACCAGAAATTTACCGGTAAGGAAATTGGTGAATACGCAGTGGATGTACAATGGGAAACTTCCCGCAAAACCAACCTGGGCTTCGATATCGGGCTGTTGCACGACGACCTCACTTTGCAGGTGGATCTCTTCAGGGAGTACCGCAGCGGTATTTTCCTGCGCCGAAAATCCCTGCCGGGTTATGTAGGTATGATCAACGCACCGTTTGGAAACGTAGGTGTGATCGATAACAAAGGAATAGATGCATCTGTAACCTATAATCGCCGTATCGGTGCTTTCTCCCTGCAACTGCTGGGCAATTTCACCTACAACAGGAATAAAGTAGTAGAGAACGATGATCCCAGCTGGAAATATCCGTGGCTGGACCGCAAGGGGCTCCGCGTAGGACAACGCTTCGGGTACATCGCACTCGGTCTTTTTGAAAGCGACAAAGAAGTACAGAACTCACCACGGCAGCCAGGCGATGTACGTGCCGGCGATATTAAATACAAAGACATTAACGGCGATGGCGTGATCGATTCTTACGACCAGGCGCCCATAGGCTATGGCGATGTTCCGGAAATTGTTTACGGCTTCGGTTTTACACTGGGGTATAAAGCGTTTGCACTGTCAGCCCTGTTCCAGGGCGCAGCCCATGTGGACGTAATGCTGAACGGCGAAGGCACTATGCCTTTCCAGCAGGGCCTCAGCAGGGGCAACCTGTTCAGTAATATCAACGACCGGTGGACAGAAGAAAATCCGAAGCAGGATGTTTTTTATCCCCGCCTGATGGCCGGTTCATTGAACGACAACTACGCCGCCAGCACCTGGTGGATCAAGAACAGCGACTATATCCGCCTGAAAACACTGCAGCTGAGCTATAACCTGCCCGACGCCTGGATGAAACGCATGAAGCTCAAATCCGCCAACATTTTCCTGCAGGGTGTTAACATCCTCACTTTCTCGCCATTCAAACTCTGGGACGTAGAAGTAGGAAATGGAAGAGGTGCGGCTTATTCAAGTACTAAATCATATTCTGCAGGGGTGGCTGTCAACTTCTGATAAGAAACCATGATCATTCAAAAACTAATAATTCTCTCCCGATGAAAATAAAAAAGATCGCACACGTTTTATTGGTGAGTGCGTCCATGCTAACGGTTTCCTGTAACAGTAAATTCCTTGACCAGGTACCCAGCGATCGTATTACCATAGAACAGGTATTTAACCGGAGAAGATATTCCGAAGAGTACCTCGCTAATATCTACATCACTATTCCCAATGAAGCCTATCGCAATACCTCCGCATGGGAAGGTTGCTCGGATGATGCAGATATCACCTACGACAGGCCCGGCTCCGGCTACAACACTTATCCCATGAACCTGGGTAACTGGAGCGCCGCATCGGACTATATGAATAACTGGACAAAATTTTACCAGGGCATCCGTTCTGCTACTTATTTTATGCAGCATAATCGCCCAGCGGGCCGCCCGAGCCGGGCACGCACGGCACGCCGGCCGACTTCATCGCGCGGATGGCTTCGACCTTGTCGCCCATCATGCGGATGG
>JBCNPS010000616.1:0-4102 GCA_039593235.1 Chitinophaga sp.
ATCCGCTGGCTGTAGCCGGCCCGGAACAACCGGTAACCTGAAAGTAACCAGGGCAGTTTATTTTGGCCGAATCTCAGCTAATCACTATGTTTGATACATAAAATATAAACCTATATATGCGCCTCAGAAGTTTAACGATTGCAGCAAGCGCCACTGTGCTTTTTGCCTGCAATTCCTCCCAAAAACAACACCCTGCCGAAGACAGTACCACTACCCCCCAAACAAGCAGCGCTGCGCCTGCATCTGCAACAACAGCTGCACCCGCCGCCGGCATAGCGTTTGACATCAACGCAATTCCCGTATCGGATAAACCGCTTGGTGAGTTCCCTTACTTCAACCTGCCGGAGGGGTATAAGAATTTTTCAAACAATAAGATTGCCGATTTTGATGTGGCGTTTTATTGGGTGAAGGATCACTTCGAAAGACCTGAAGGAAAGATCTTCTACAACAGGATCACTGCCAAAGAAGGAAAATCTTACAGCGACCTGGAACTGGCCCGGAACCTGGAAGAAGTGATCACGGGCGTTGGCGGGGTAAAAGTATCTGACATGAAAGTGCCGGGGGATTCGTCCCATGCCATTCCCGAAAATAATGGACTGAAATATATGGATGGTTATGGCTTTGTATCGAACGCCGTTACCACCACTTACCTGATCCACCGGGCGGACCGGAACATCTGGATACAGCTTACACCAACAGACGACGGTGTTTCTGCGGGATGGATGATCCTTGAAACAAAACCTTTTAAAGCCACCGCCTCCCTTATTAAAGCCGAAGAAATAAAAAGTGAGCTGGATACCAAAGGGCATATTGCTTTATATATCAACTTCGATACCGATAAGGCTTCTATCAAACCGGAATCACAACCCATTATTGATGAAATACAAAAGTTGCTGACTACCAATAACGGTTTGAAAGTAGCTATTGAAGGCCATACCGATAACAGCGGGGATGCGGCGCACAATAAAAAGTTGTCTGAAGAAAGAGCCAGTGCGGTGAAAACTGCATTAACCGCTAAAGGCATAGACGCCGCAAGGATCCAGGCAAAAGGACTTGGCGCCGATAAACCTGTTGCCGATAACAACAGTGAAGAAGGTAAAGCCAAAAACCGCAGGGTGGAAATTGTAAAAATATAGGGCTGATAATATCTTACATAAGAAGCCTTCAGATCACGTGATCTGAAGGCTTCTTATATTTATCGGCGCCTGGCTTAACTCACCATCGGAAGATATTTTTTCCGGTTTTCAATAATCACCCAAATGTTAATTGCCAGCAGCGGAAGCGCTATAGGCAACCCGGATGGCGAATAAATAAGATTCGTTAAAACTACTCCCACCATTACAGGCAGAATAATGATAGCGCCAAGCGCCCTGTATTTATTGGTGATGAAAAGTACACCGCCTACTACTTCTGCAGCTCCTACAAGCGGCATCAGCCAGCTTACCTGCATAAAGGCTGTCATTAACTTCACCAAACTTTCAGGCATATCTTTGGGCACCGGCATGTAGTTAAAAAATTTATTCAACCCGGCATTAATGAACATAAGTCCAAAGAGCAGACTTACTACAAATAGAATCTTGTTTTTCATAGTGATGATTTACCACAAATATACATTTCATTTTTACTTGCTGTATAACTTCAAAAGGTAAAGACGGTTGTCTTATTTTTTCAAAGAAGCCAGCAGTTCGTCCAGGTTTCCCAATGCCATTGTAAAACCTTCCTTGAAGCCCATCTTTATATGAGTTTCCAGGTCAGATAAGGCCGGAAAGGTGATATGTACTTCCACCAATGTTACTGCTCCCTCGCTTGTAAAAGTTACCTCCCACTCTGATTCCGGACCCGTTTTTAAAGTTCCAGCCTCATCTGTAAAAGTATCTTTGACTATAAATTTCTTTTGATCAATGATGCTGCTATAATCTGCCGCTGCCCAGTGTTCCTCGCCTTCGGGGCCTACCATAGCATAGTGCCAGCGGCCTCCGTTCCTGAAGTCCATTGTTTTTGTTCTGGCTTTCCAGGGTTTTGGCGCCCACCATTGGTCCAGGATCTCACTTTTCGTATAGGCGTCCCAAACCAAAGGGAGTGCTGCTGCAAATTCCCTTTTTACTGTAATGGTTTTGTTTTCCTTGTTTACTGAAAAATCAAACGCTAAGTTCTTGGTCATTGCTTATTGTTTTTAAGTGTTAACAGTACTTTGTCAAGTTCATTAAAACGACTCTCCCATATTTTTTTGAACTCCTCCAGCCATTTATCAATTTCCTGTATTTTGTCGCCATTCAACTGGTAGAAAATTTCCCTGCCCGACTGCTCCTGTTTTACCAACTGGCATTCCGTTAATATCCGCAGATGCTTTGATACCGCCTGCCGGGTGATATCAAAATGCTCAGCAATAGCATTCGGCGTCATTGTTTGCGATGCAATCAGTAATATAATAGCCCGCCGTGTGGGGTCGGCAATGGCCTGAAAAACATCTCTTCTCATTTGTCTTTATTTTATTTGCGCAACCATTCAGTTGCAAATATAAGCAACTAATCGGTTGCGCAAAATTATTCTTTGGAGATAATGTGAATAGAATTAAAGTGAGAAAGCAATTATACTTTTCTAATAAATTGATAATGAGATATTAAAAGATCATCTTCCATAAATAGAAAAAGCTGGTCGCGAGACCAGCCATGCACTGAAATTTAAAGCTGATGTGCGTTAATATACCGCCCCGGAAAAGATCCGGGTTGGTTTCCGCACTAAGCTTCTATCATTTTCTTTATCATCACTATGCTGGTATTCCAATAGAAGTTAAGATGATGATATATAGTTGTGGTAGGGAAATTGGTGATGATTAACGACAACAATGTTTGTTCGCCCTCCGGTTCCAATACAAACCGGATAACGGAATGGTTTTCTGCAGTATCAGGCAACCTGGAGATGGAGCTTAAAAAGTTGTAGCTAACCGTCTGCCCTGGTGAATACTCCAGCACAATACCTTTATTCTCAAACGGAACATGATGAAAGCCGCTGATCACTATCGGAGATCCCGGTTCCCAGGTAGTTTGTATTTTCAGGTCAAGTTCCGGTCCTCCCATCCATGTTGTCATCAAATCAATGTTGGTAACAGCGTTCCATACGTCCGTCACCGGAGCGCTGATGATGATGCTTTTATTTATAATTGTTTCTATGCTATCGTTCATTGCCTTGTCATTTTCTTTATCAGGGAAATCTGTCCGAGGTGATAATGCGTATGCTCAATCACTCCCAGCAGGTTGCGGTAGTAGCTTCCATATTTAGGATCCGCAAAATCACGGAACAATACAGCGTCGTCCAGGTTATCAATAGCGGCTGCAAGTTGTTCCGCTTCTGCAAAACATTTGGTCACTAAATGTTGCCACTCTTCTTCGGAAGATATCGGCGCCAGGTCAAAACTGAATTTATCATGTGCATTTAAAGGATTGCCCTGCAACACATCCAGGATAGCGCCCACGTAGTAGTTAATATGAAAAACAAGAACAGCGATCGTGTTCAGGTGCTGCACCTTTGTAGTGGCCTGCTTCCAGCCGACGTTTGCCAAAGTGTCTTTCAGGTTTACACTGGTCCAGTTGCCCCCGAAATGAACATCCCTGAAATGCTTTGATAGTTGTTTAACGGAGTTCATAGTTTATCTGATGAATCAGGTAAAGGTAATGAAGAGATGAACACAAAAATTGAATAGCTTTAGGCATTTAAAATTATTCAATGATGGCAAAGGGAATCTATGAAGCGTCAGAAGGCCGGTATGAGACCTTTCGCGGTACCGTACAATTCCTGAAGAAGAAAGCAGCGGAAAACAATACGATTGTTACTCATGCACAGATAGCAGGTAAGCTGAATATCCCGCTGGAACAGTTCAATGCCTGCTATATCAGTGATGAAGCGCCTCCTGAATTGTTTCCGCTGCTCCGTTCACTGTATCCCGATCTCATTGGTAAAATAATGCTGGAAGTTTTTTGGGCTACCCAGGAAATTGAAGCGCCTGAAACGCCAATGCCCTGGGAAGATGAGGAAGATCGTCAATTATCATAGCAGTCAGCAGCAAGCTGAACAGCTGGCCCAGCATTATCCTGAACAGGTATTT
>JBCNPS010000617.1:0-4093 GCA_039593235.1 Chitinophaga sp.
CAATACGCATCAGCAGGTGGACCTGCAGTTTATACCGGGGCGGGATGGTATCAGTTTTCAGGTGGAAACCGTTTTCATGGACACAGTGCCCGGTGGAAGTCCACGACTTACTGCATGGACGGATTTGCCCGTTGGGGCGCCATTGCAACATGCGGCAGCGGAAAGTATAGGCGTAAGGGTTATTGCCGGCCCGGCAGTGGCAACAGGGGCGCATGGGTTCAGGCTACAGTTCAGACCGGGAATGCTGCCGGATACCGGCCGTTACGAGATCTGGCTGGCGGCGGAACATCGCGGCGACAGCGTGTTTAAGCCCTCCGTGCAGCAGGCGAAGATGACCCTGCCGGCCACGCTTACCGGTGGCCGCGCACAGCATCTCCGTTTCGATGCATTGCGGGATGCCCGGTATCATCAACAGGGGATTCCTTTGAAAGCCTTGTCTGATGCTGGTTTGCCCGTACAGTTTTTTGTGATGGAAGGACCGGCCCGTATCGTGGATAACCGCGTTTATATGACGCCGCTACCGCCCCGCAGCAGGTTGCCCGTGAAAGTAACCATCGGCGCGTGGCAATACGGTATAAAAGACAGCATTAACACAGCGGCACCCGTGTACCGTAGTTTTTATATCACCCGCAATAAATGATCATGCAGAAGTACCTGTTACATTTTTTTATCCTCCTGTTGCTGTTACCCGCATTACCGGGAAATGCCCAACAGGATACCCTGTTGATGAGTGTGGATACCCGCAACAATAAAGGACCCTTAAAACCAATATGGGCCTGGTTTGGCTACGATGAGCCAAACTACACCTATATGAAAGACGGGAAGAAATTACTCACGGAAATTGCCGCCTTGAGTAAAGTACCGGTATATGTGCGTGTACACAGTTTACTGGTAACCGGCGATGGCACGGCTGCATTGAAATGGGGATCTACCAATGCATATACGGAAGATGCAAATGGTAACCCCGTGTATAACTGGACCATCATCGATAAAATATTCGACACATTTATAGAACGGGGTATGAAACCCGTTGCACAAATAGGTTTTATGCCGGAAGCATTGTCTGTAAAACCATCGCCTTACCGGCATCATTGGCAACCGGATAATAAGTATAATGATATATTTACCGGGTGGGCCTATCCCCCGAAAGATTACCAAAAATTTGCCGCACTGGTATATGAATGGGTAAAACATTCCGTAGCGCGTTATGGAAAAGCAGAAGTGGAAAGCTGGTACTGGGAATTATGGAATGAGCCTAATATCGGTTACTGGAAGGGCACTACAGAAGAGTATATCAAGCTGTATGATTACACCGCCGACGCAGTAAAGCGGGCGTTGCCCACTGCCAGGATAGGCGGACCGGAAGTAACGGGGCCCAACTGGGACGTAGCGGCAAAGTTCCTTAAAACTTTTCTGGATCATGTGGTGAGTGGAAAGAATTATGCTACGGGAAAAACAGGCGCACCGCTGGATGTGATCACCTTTCATGCAAAGGGGGCGCCTAAAGTGATACAGGGTCATGTACAGATGAATATGGCTGCCCAGCTGCGTGATATTGACAAAGGGTTTGAAATAATAGCGGGTTATCCATCGCTGAAAAAGCTGCCTGTTATTATCGGCGAATCGGACCCTGAAGGATGTGCGGCGTGTTCGGAAGCATTCCATCCTTCCAACGCTTATCGTAACGGCACTATGTATTCCAGTTATACGGCGGCTTCCTTTGCCCGGAAATACGACCTGGCAGCGGCCCGCGGTATCAACCTGGCGGGCGCGGTTACCTGGGCTTTTGAGTTTGAAAACCAGCCCTGGTTTGCCGGTTTCCGCGACCTGGCCACTAACGGTGTAGATAAACCGGTGTTAAATGTATTCCGCATGTTTGGCCTGATGCAGGGCAACCGGCTGGAGGTAAGCGGGCAAATGAATTACGACTACCGTCAGATCCTCGACAGCAGTGTGCGTGGCGCAAAACGGGATGTGAATGCATTGGCTGCCGGCGATGAACACAGTGCCAGCATAATGGTGTGGAATTATCATGACGATAACATTATTCCGGCACAATCATCTCCCGTAAAAATAAAAGTAAAAGGGCTGCCTGCCACCCGCGTATTACTGAAGCATTACCGGATCGACGCCTCCCATAGCAACGCTTATGAAGTGTGGAAGAAGATGGGATCGCCGCAACATCCCGACACTATGCAAACTGCGCAGCTGGAACGCGCGGGCCAACTGGAAGCCCTCTCTTCACCGGAATGGGTGCTTCCCCGTAACGGCGAAATTATATTGAATGCAGACCTCCCGGGACAGGGAGTATCATTGCTGCAATTAACGTGGTAACATGTAAATTTTCTGCGTAAAACCGCCCTGCAACTACGGTTGCAGGGTTTTTTATTTATGTCGCAAACTCCCCGCATATTGTCTCATTTCACCCTTTTTATTGATAGTGAAGTAAATATCTTTGTGGCCGGTCATTTTTACCGGTAAAACATCCGGTTTTACCGGCAGAAAAATGATCCTGGCCGGAAAGGTTTTCTGTAGCGTATCCGCAGGGCATATATTTGAAACCCGGATGCAGGAAGTTGGTTGCGCGAAGGAAAGATCATCCGCCGGGGATTCATCGATATACAAAACCACTTATATGCACACATCCAGAAAGGCTGCTATCAGTTTTATTTTCGTTACGTTGCTCATTGATGTAATGGGATGGGGATTGATCATTCCCGTGATGGCAGATCTTATTGCACAGTTAAAACATATCCCGGTTAACGAAGCCAGTACTTATGGAGCGTTGTTGTTATCCGTTTTTGCGATCACCCAATTTGTATTTTCCCCGGTGATCGGCAACCTCAGTGATAAATATGGCCGCCGCCCTGTTTTATTGCTTTCCCTGCTTGGTTTCGGGATCGATTATATTATTCTTGCGCTGGCGCCGGCCTATGGCTGGTTGTTTGCCGGACGTATTATTGCCGGTATCACCGGCGCCAGCTTCACTACAGCCACCGCCTATATTGCGGATGTAAGCACCGATGAAACCTCCAGGGCTAAAAATTTCGGGTTGATAGGCGCAGCCTTCGGGCTGGGATTTGTGCTGGGGCCTGCGTTGGGCGGATTGCTGGCTCACTGGGGCATCAGGGCGCCTTTTTATGCGGCCGCTATTCTTTGCCTGGTGAACTGCACCTGGGGGTACTTTTTCCTGCCTGAATCGCTGGGTAAGGAAAACCGCCGCCCGTTCGACTGGAAACGTGCGAATCCTTTTGGTTCACTGAAATTTTTAACCAGGCACCCGGAAATCGGCGGATTGGCGTTCGGGTTTTTCCTGATCTACCTGGGCGCACAGGCGGTGCAGAGCAACTGGAATTTCTTCACCATCTATAATTTCCATTGGAGCGAAAATATGGTAGGTATTTCCCTGGCAGTGGTAGGAGTGCTGGTGGGCGCCGTACAGGCAGGTTTAACAAGGGTAATTAACCCGAAGATAGGTAACGAAAAAAGCATTTACCTGGGCTTGTCGTTGTACACATTGGGCCTGGTATTATTTGGCTTTGCCACACAGGGTTGGATGATGTTCGTGTTCCTGATCCCTTATTGCCTGGGCGGGATCTGCGGGCCTTCCTTACAGTCGGTGATATCCGGTCATGTACCCGCTAACCAGCAGGGGGAGCTGCAGGGAGCCCTCACTAGTTTGATGAGCCTGACCACCATTATTGGTCCCCTGATCATGAACGGCGCCTTTGCTTATTTTACATCGGCCAAAGCCCCGTTCCATTTGCCGGGAGTACATTTCCTGATCGGGGCGGTGTTTATATTACTCAGCATTGTGATTATTTATAAGGTGCTTTCCCGTGAAAAGAAGGAGCATCCTGAGCTGGCGGAAGTGCTCAATAAAGATTTGAGCAGTACGCCTATGCACTAACGGGACCGGTTAAACGCTTTTATGGTATAAAAAATAAATGGCTGCCTGTAAGAGGCAGCCATATGATCGCGCCGACCTTTGTCAAGGGCCAGCGCAACGAAGCGCATCAGATCATCGACGAGAACGTCGCCAGGCAGGTGGTGGCGATGATGGAAACGGTGGTTACCCAGGGTGGCGCCAAGC
>JBCNPS010000618.1:0-4071 GCA_039593235.1 Chitinophaga sp.
CAGATCAGCACTGATGTATACTTTCAATACCCGGTTAAAATTAAAATCCTGCCGGGTATTCAGTTTAAAAGTATTATCCTTACTGCCTGGTGTATATGAGTTGTTATCGGTGTATGAAAAAGAGTTGTAGTAGGTATGTTTATCCGTACCGCCGCTAACCGTAATGGTATGATTCATCAGCATAGCCGGGCGGTACCAGATATCTCCTATCTGCGAAGTATTACTGATGCGCGCAAGGCTGTCGAGTTTGGCGTTGCCCACTTCGGGAGAGATCACCCCGTTTTTCATATCGTACAGGATCTGGTTGGATGGCGCCAGCCCGTATACGGAGTTCAGCGGATCATAGGTAGTTGCCCGCTGATAAGGCATATACTGGTTCACGGAATCGAATACTTCCCGCATGGCCTGTATATACTGGCTGCTGTTCATCATGTGGAAGTAATCGTATTGCGGGCGCCCCTGGAAGCTCACGAACCCGTCGTACGACACTTTCATCCTGCCGGTCTTCCCTTTTTTCATAGTGATTACGATTACGCCGTTAGATGCCCTGGCTCCCCAGATAGAAGCGGCAGTAGCATCTTTCAGCACAGTGATATCCGCCACGTCCTGCGGGTTGATAGTGGAGATCCTGCTGGCGTCAACGGCCATACCATCTACCACCACCAGCGGGTTCTTGCTGGAGTTGATCGTGTTAAGTCCCCTGATGAGAAAAGTGCTTCCGTCTTTAGAAGCACTTGGAGAGTTGTTGATCACCAGCCCGGGGATCTGACCGTCCAGGCGTTGCAGGATGTTCATGCTGGTAGAACGGGTGGCTACCGTTTGCATATCCGGTTTGGAAAAAGAGCCTGCGCTGCGTTCCTTTGAAATGGTCTGGTAGCCGGTGGATACGGCTACGTTGATTTCATTGAGCGCCGTGATCTTTGTTTTCAGTGTAATGGTAGCCAGGTCGCTGCGCCCGCCAACCCCCACTTCATATGTTTCCACGTTGAGCCCTTTGAACAGCAAGGTGGCATGAGCATCCACATCTCTTAATACAAAAAGCCCGTCGGCGCCGGAGAAAGTACCTTTTGAAGTGCCCTTTTCCTGCACGCTGACACCCGCAGCCGGCTTGCCGGTTTCATCCCTTACAAATCCGAATACATCAATTTCAGACGAAATGGTGGTGTCTTTCACCACTACCGTTTTTGCTACAATGGCATAGGTCAGGGGCTGGTTACGGAAGATGATCTTCAGTACGTCCTGCAATGACGCATTCCGTACCTCCAGCGACACCGGTGTTGCCTTACCCAGCATGGCATCGTTGTAAAAGAACTGGTACCCGCTCTGCTTTTTAAGCTCCGGCAGAATTTTAGACAAAGGCATTTGCCTGGCCGACAAACTGATCGTTTGGGCCTGTGTTACCTTTCCGGCAAACAGGAATGCTGACAACAATACCAGCGTTGCCACTTTAACATGGCGCAACATTCCAACGGCCAGCGTTGCCGGTTTTCCCGATTGTTGAGGACACGATTTCCCCTTAGCAGATGGCTGCATAGTTTTGGTTGGTTTTAGACTTACGATGATTATATTTTTGGTCGATTTTCCTGGCGCCTGCAATCAGCGTGACAGCACCGTTAATTTTCTCCCGTCCAGTTTAAAATGAATCCTGCTCATTTCAAGTATAGTTAGCAATTCTGTAAGTGTAACTGCACGACTGATCCCCCCGGTAAAAGTATCCGCAGGCTTTGGACCGTCGTACACTATTTCTATATCATACCATCGCGCTACATCGCGCATAACATAGGTAAGATCTTTGCTTTTGTATTCAAACAACCCGTTCTTCCATGCGATGGTTTCTTCTATATCAGCGCGGGCATCAACGCTTATACCATCGCCGCTTTTTGATAAAATGGCCTGCTGGCCGGGAACAAGCATCTGGCTTGCCGAACCATTGGTAACTTTAATGCTGCCTTCCGCCAACGTTACCCGCATATCAGGTTCATCGTCGTAGGCTTTTACATTAAAGTGCGTACCATATACCTGTACCTGTTTATTGCTGTGCTGCACAATAAATGGCCGGGCAGTATCCCTGGCTATTTCGAACCAGGCCTGTCCTTCTACTTTCACCACACGGTTTTTATCCTGGAAAACAGCCGGGTAAGTGATGGATGAACCGGCGTCGAGAATCACCAGTGAGCCATCGGACAGGCGCAGCGGGTATTGCTGCCCTTTCCGTGTTGTAAGTGTATTGTACGCTGTTTGCGTAGTGGCGCCGTCGCCGGAATATACCACTGTTCCGTTGGCAGCGGATACCTGTGCATTACCCTGCACGAGGTGCAGGCCGCTCCCTGCGCTGTCGAGCTGTACTACGCTGCCATCGGCCAATGTAAGCGTAGCCCCCTGTACACCCGGGAGCACATCATTGTGATAGGCCGGATTGGCAATTTTTGCTACCGGCAATAATTCCTTTCCGGGCCGTTGAAAATAGAACCAGGCGCCCAAAGCGATCAGCAGGCAGGCAGCTGCGGCAGCCCACATTTGCCTGATACGGCGTCCGGGCCTGTGATGTATACTGATATAATCCGTTTCCTGCCGGCTTCCGCCAGCCAGGATCCTTTTGAGCGTTTTGGCGCCATCCACCCCGGCAGAAAGATCGTAACTTCCTTCATGCTTATCCCACCATGCTTTCATGTCGGCGGACAACAATTCATCCTTATCCATTGCGGCTACCAGCTGCCAGAACTCATGCAACTCTTCCGGGCTGGCCTGCCCCCCGGCATATTTATTAAACAGTATTTGTAAGCGCTGCGACATGTTATGATAACCGGCTTTAAATATATAGACGCAGGAAAAAAAGGGAGGAGGTATCGGGAAGAAAAAAAATTTCTATTTCCTGGTTTCCAGGTAAAAATAAAGCAGCAGTGAGCCCTCCATCCCTCTTTTGTGGAGAAACTCCCGGATGGCGCTGAGCGCGTTGGACATTGTTTTTTTCACTGTTTGGGTAGAGAGGTTTAATTGCCTGGCAATCTGCTCATGGGTGAGCCCCTGTTCCCTGCTGAGGGTAAATACCAGTTTTCGCTGGGGCGACAATTGGCGGATGGCCTCCTGCAACAGTTCCCGGGCTTCGCTGTTCAGCAGCTTATCTGCTGTATCTTCCACATAAAGCCCTTCCATTTGTTTGGCCACCAGCGCCTGCATTTTCCGTTGGGAAGCGGTATACCTGAAAAAGCTGATGGCTTTATTATAAGCTACTTTAGAGAGAAATGAATCCATATTACGGATTTCTGCAATTAGCTCACGGCCTGTCCATAGTTTTGTGAAGATGTCGTATAACAGCTCCTCCGCAATTTCATGCGATTTGGTCATGCGCAGCAAATAGGTATAGACCTTTTTCCAATAGCGGTTATAGAGTTCCGTAAAGGCATGCTCATCTCCTTCCGCGATACGGTGCAGCAAATCATTCTCGTTATAATCGGAACCGGACAACATAGCAGCGGGGGTAAAAGTAATAAGGGAATACTACTTCTTCCCGATTTTTTTTGAAATGTCTGATTAGTTATTATCTTTGCCGCCCTGAAACACAATATCAGTTGCCCAGATGGCGAAATTGGTAGACGCACTGTGTTCAGGTCGCAGCGCCTGCAAGGGTGTGCTGGTTCGAATCCAGTTCTGGGCACGAAAAAGGGTTGTAGGTTACTGACCTACAACCTTTTTTGTTTTTAGTCAATTCCGTTTTCCCCGCATTCACCTAACAGATTCCCAACCCGGCGCCTGCATTAATTCCGTTCTCCCTGGAATATTCCATCTAAAAATCACCAGTCATAAGATTTAAAAGTGCATTCCTTAGCTGAGCCGGCAGTTGTGCCAAAATATCAGACATCTCCCCCGCTGAAATATGTACCATTAACACCCTGAGCACTGCTGCAACTGCTATAGCAGCATTTTGCCGGTCCTTAAAATCGTTATCTACAGGCGCGTTGCCGGTATCGGATAAATCCAGCAGAAACTCATCCCAAGTCCTGATACGTTCTTTGTGACTTATTTTCCAGCCATCAACATACATTCCTTTGATGATCAGTGGCAACTGTGATA
>JBCNPS010000619.1:0-4055 GCA_039593235.1 Chitinophaga sp.
TACAGTTATTTATTTACTTCTACTGCTGTTTTTCCGCTACCGATCAGGCTAAGACTGGTAATTACAGGATAATGGTCAGACAGGTCTGAGTTTATTTTCCGGAAGCTGTTGACCTTAAAATGGTTACTGACAAAAACATAGTCAATACGCAAGGTAGGCGCAAGCCCTGTAAAAGTACGGCCAATTCCGAAACCTTTTTGCAGAAAAGCGTCCTGTAGGTCGCCTTTAATGGTAAAGTAGGTATAGGAGGCGGGGGTATCGTTAAAGTCGCCGCACACGATCACAGGGTATGGGCTTTGCCGTATAAAATTGCCTACAATATCGGCTTGCTGACTGCGGCGGATATACGCGTCGCGCATTTTCTGGATAATGCTTTTGGTGGCTTTCAGCCCCGTGTCTTCCTGGTTTTTGATTTTCCGGATGGCGGAATAGTCATTTTCGTTAAAGCGGTAAGATTCCAGGTGCATATTAATGATGCGGAAGGTATCCAGGTTTTTCACAATATCGGCATAGATAAGGCTTTCGCTTCGGGGGCCGTCGCTCATTTTCACTTTATCGGATGCAATAATGGGAAAGCGGGAGTAAATAATGGAGCCCCAGTGCTGCATGCCGTCCCGGTTAAAATCACTGGAAAAGTAACGGTAAGGCAATTCCATCTCCCGGGAAATATCCTCCCGGTTATTAAAATCATTTTTCTTTTCAGAGGTATAAAAATCCTGGAAGCAGGCAATATCCAGTTCCTGTTTTTTGATCATGGCAAACATAGCCTGCCGGTTATATTTGCTGTCTTTTTCGCGGTATAGCCCAAACTGGCTCACGTTGTAGCTCATTACAGTAAGGGTATTGCCGCCGGTGACCGCCTTATTGCCGGAAGGCATTTTAAAGGCCACAAAAGCACTGATGGATTTCCAGCCAAGCAGCAGGGCAATCAGCGATAACAAGGCATAGCGATAATTAAAAAACAGCCATCCTACCAGGAATATCACCAGTATACCCAGGAGGAAGGGGAATGCCAGCGTAATAAAGCTGATGGGCCAGAACCACGCCGGTGAAATATATGGTGCCATGCAGGCTGCCAGGAAAAGTAATACCACGGCGAAATTGATGATCAGAAAAAATCCTTTCGTAAAGAGTCTTAAAAAGCGCACCGCGTCATACTTTGTTGAAGTACTAAAGTTAGTTTTTTTTCAATGAAAGACAGGCCATTACCGGAAAATGCTCCGATGCCCCGGGGTGGAAAACCTTACTGCTGTGGATGTTCACCGGGGATTGCGCCAGTATGTAATCGATGCGCAGTGAGGGCGACAAATAGGAGAGCGTTCGTCCCCAGCCGGCGTTTGTTTTGAGGAAGGCATCCTGCATGCTGTGGCTGATGGTTTTATAGGTGAAGGACACCGGCGTGTCGTTAAAATCGCCGCAAACGATGGCCGGGTAAGGACTTTCGGCTATCAGCGCCGCCAGTTGGAGGGCCTGGCGGGATCTTGCCCGGAAGGTGCTTCTCATTTTATATACCAGGCCGCTTCCTTTGGGAGCTTTCATCTTTTCATAATCCTCACTGTTAAACATATACGAAGTCAGCTGAACAGAAAATATCCGCACCGTATCTCCCTTTATCACCACATCGGCCTGAAGAAAGGTACTGCCACTGCCAAATGCGCTTTTACCGCTGGGGATAGCGGAAGCGGAGATCACAGGGTAGCGCGAAAACAATGCAATGCCGTAATACCAGGTTTCCCAGTGGGTTTTATCGCAGGTGAAATAATGGTAAGGGTAATTCCCTGCAGACCTGATGCGTTGAATATGATGTTCTTTGTCCGGGTGATCGTTTGTATAAAATTCCTGCAAACAAAGTATGTCCGGGCTGCCGGAGGCAATGGTATTGTAGATCGCAGTTTCCTTGTCTTTATCCGTTACATATCTCACCAAACCCATACTGCTGGTATTATAGGTCATGAGGGTAAATTGCCTGCTGTTAGTTTGCGGGAATAATATATGTTTCCGGAAGATGTGAATGCCCCAGGTATCCAGGGCGGCGGGCATGGCGCAGAGTATTGCCATTATATTCATTAACACAAGTCCCGGTTTCCGGCGCCACGCCCATAAACAGGTGTATATCAGGCACAGGGGGAAGAGTACAGGAAAGAAGAATCCGGAGAACCCGGCCGGCCAGCATTTTCCGGGGTTGAGATAAGGAAGAAAAACGCTAAGGAGAAGGGCTGCCACCAGGCAAATATTGCTCCAGCGCAAGGTGCCACGTACAATAATTTTCAGCATAGGGAACAAGCAATTGCGATCAGGGTTTAAAGTACAAAAAAAGGGGAAGATGCCGGCAGTTTTATACTGATAACATCTTCCCTTTTATCTGTGAAATTATTTTCTAATTCGTAATACTTTTATTCTGTTTTGCTTGCTCTTAATAAGGTGTCTCTTTCTTCCGGTGTAAGGGAGGCTAACCCGTTTTCGTTGATCTTATCAAGGATTTCATTCAGTTTCTGCTCAGGTACTTTGCCAATACGCCTGTAGGGCTGCTGGTCCGCATCTGCCGGGGAATTTTTCTTTTTAAAATCGTCCGGATTGATGCGCTGTGATGCAGGGTGAAATACATGCGTGAGTTTAAAAGTGAGCCTGTTGAAGCCTGCGCCCAGATCCCTGCCGTTTTTCCACTGGTACATAAAGAACCAGCCTGCCAGGGCGCCACCGGCCAGCCCCGGAATATAGGTGTATCCATAGCTGGAAGACGCCATCAACGCTCCAACTGAAAGCACCACGAAAACAAGGGTAATGATCCAGAGTGAAATACCTCCCGCCAGTAAAGGGAATATGCGATAACGGGGAGCAACGGTGGTTACTCCAACTGCAATGGCCATAATACTGCCGGCAGCGCCAAGCGCATACTCATTGCCTGCGAGGGCGTGAAAAGAGGGGATCAGCTGCATCCCGGCCACGTAAACCAGGTTACTGCAGATACCTCCCAAGAGATATAAAGGTAAAATCCGCTGGTAGCCTGCCAGGTGCTGCATAAAAGTGCCGAAGCACCAAAGCCACACCATATTGGAAAAGATCTGCCAGAAACTAATGTGTGTAAACAGGGAAGTGACCAGCGTCCACGGGCGGGTCAGTAATTGGGAAGGATCTGCCGGGAGCCTCAGTTTTGTCATAATATCCTGGTGGAACCGGGGCTCGCCTACCTGTTCCATCTGGTATATAACAAGGGTGAAAAAAAGGAAAACGAAAATCGTAAGATTAACGACCATCAGGTGTGTCACCATATTTCTTCCTTCTCCTAAAGAGAGGCGGGGCAATTTCTCTTTTTCCAACGCATGCATGGTACAAATATTTTTCAATACAAAAATACGTCAATAATACAGTTGTCTTAATAAAAATCTCTTCTGCTTTTATTCCATCCTCTCAGCAGCAGGTAAGCAAAGAGCGCGCCACCAAGGTGGGCGAAATGGGCAACGTTGTCGCCTGCTGAATTTTGGATACCGGACCACAGTTCACCCAGGATCATAAAGCCAACTACAAATTTGGCCCTGATTGGTATCATGGCGAAGAAATACAGGTACCGGTTGGGGAACAGGTAGCCGAATGCAAACAGGATACCGTACACCGCTCCGGAAGCGCCCACTGTAGCGCCGTTCCGGTAATAGGCCACATAATTTTTGACATACAGCCTTGCCATTTCTATGGCTTCGGGGTCATGGGCGGCTAATGCACCTTTCAGGCTTTCCATGTTGAAGTTGGCCAGGTTGCCGATATCGAACTTATTATCGAGCGCCACAAAATTTGAGAAACTCGGGTCGTTCAGGAACTGCATGGCATACCTGTTAAGGTTTACATTCTCGTATGTAAGCACACCCATGTGGCAGAGAGCGGCGCCCAGTCCGCAGATCATGTAGAAGATCAGGAAACGCTTGGGACCCCATAAGTTCTCCAGGGTAGCGCCAAACATCCACAGTGTAAACATATTGAAGAGCACATGCGTAATGTTCTTCGGATCGTGCAGGAACATTGGCGGTCGGATCGGTGGTGCTGATCCGGCCCGTCTCGACGTG
>JBCNPS010000062.1:0-19374 GCA_039593235.1 Chitinophaga sp.
CATTCACTTTTTCCCAGGCGTTTGTATGGCCAAAATGACTGGTAAGCAGGCTGGTGGTGGCCATTGCACCGGCGTTCACCAGCGGGTTAGACGGCTTTTTACCGTCCAGCTCAATAGCTGGTACAGAATTAAACGGCAGCCCGGTTTGATTGGCGCCCACTTTTTCGAGGATTACGCTGTCGCCAAAGATCTCCATTGCCATGCACAGCGTAAATACTTTTTCTATGGATTCAATACCAAATTCAAATTTATTTTCCCCAACCTGGTATACCTGTCCTTCTTTTGTAACAATCACAATACCATACATGGCTGAATTTACTTTATCGAGGAAAGGAATATAGTCCGCATTCTTCCCTGATTGTTCGTTTTTGAATAAATTATATGCCTCGTTAATAACAGCATTAAAATCAACCGGCTTCGCGCGTTTTTGGGCGGTGGCGCCTGTTTCTACAAGGAAAAGCAGCAAAAGAAGCGCAACTATAACTTTCATAGCAATAAAATTTTATGCAGATGATCAGAATTTGAAAAAAGCGCTGAACTGGGCGCGGATATCATCGCCGGAGGTATCGTCTGTATTTACCCGTTTCCCATACAATACTTCGCCTGCTATCTTAAAAAAAGAAGTGAAATAATAAGTAGTGTTAAAGGAGCCGTAGTGGGTTGCTTTCAACGTGCCCACGGGCATATTCAGATCCGGCGTATTCAGCTGCAGGTAACCATATCCAATGGTAGACCCCAGGCTTTTTGTCCAGAAGTGATCGAAGTACAGCCAGGTAGCCAGCATACTGATATTGGTGATGCTTTTATCATTGGCGGTGGCATACCCGTCGTATCCCTGCCCGCTGATGTCTTCACTGTATTTCGCATAACCGCTGCCATAGGCAAACTGGAACTTTACATCATCATTATCTGTAAGGTTAATATTTCCGGAGATATTGAACGCACCGCCTATGCTTGTTTTCGTATGTGCGTCACCGTTTTTATAATCGATGGGATGCAACAGGCCGGATAACCGGACATGACTTTCATTTTTCTTCCCGAAATTTTTCTGGAAGGCAGCGGTTATATCGGGGTAAATGGTTTTGCTGCTCCAGTTTTCCGGGACGGAAATATCACCGCCGGGTTGCTCTGCCGACACGGAAAACGTTATTGATTCAGACAATGCCTGTGTAAACCGCAGCTGCACCTGCCGCGTCCACACGTAAGAATTGGGCCCCCAGTAATCCATGATATTCGGCCAGTTGTCGCCATCCATAAAGTTGCTCCAGTACTGCCCGAAGAGCCACTTCCCATGTTGAATGTAAGCATGGCGCAATCTTGGCGCACCGGATAAGCTCCCCCACAGATCAAACTCCAGCACGGCTTTCAGGGCCCGCCCTTTGGTATCAGGAGCGCCAAAGGCGGTGAAGGCAAAACGGGATTGCCGTATGGTAAAAGCCGTATTGCCATCACTTACAGTGGGCACCGTAATAGTAGATGGCTGCATGGCATGTATATTACCCATTTCGCTGAAATCGTGGATAAAATCCGCCTGTACATATCCGCTGAACTGCAGCCGGATACCTTTTACATCCGTAAAAAGGAAGCCCTGTGTTTTTCCTCCTTCAATCATATTACGTGTAAGTCCCTTTCCGTTTTCGGTGGTGTCTGTTTGCGCATATGCCAGTACGGGGCATAAGCAAACAGCTATAACGTAAACGAGTAAACGTAATATTATACAGAGAGATCGGGTAGAGGTAACTATCACGGTATATCTCTTTTATGATGAATGGTTATTTACAACATCAGGTCATCAGCAGTACAATCACTACTCCCCAGATAATCAGCAGGGTATTACCCACCGCGTAAGTAATGGTATAACCCAATGCGGGCAGGTTGCTCTGCACTTCCTCCTGGATGGCGGAAAGCGCGGCAGTAGTGGTTCTGGCGCCGGCAGTGCAACCGAGTACCAGCGCAGGATGAAATTTAAAAATGTACCGGGCCATCAACACACCGGATAACAACGGGATAGCCGTAGCTGCAATGCCTACTAAAAAAAGTCCCCATCCCACTTCCTTAAAACCCGCTACAAAGCTGGGCCCTGCGGTGATGCCCACTACAGCAATAAATGTATTTAAACCTACATTGTTCATTACCCATAACGCCGGTTCGGGGATCCTGCCAAAAGCGGGATGCTGTGAGCGCAGCCAGCCAAAAAACAACCCGGCTATCACTGCACCGCCGCTGGTGCTCAGGCTGAGCGGCACGCCGCCTACATGAATGCTCATAGCACCTACCAGGCCACCCAGCACAATACCAAGACCAACAAAGATCATATCCGTTTTGTCTGTAGGAATATCTGCATAACCAATTTCTTTAGCGGCCCTGTTCATATCTTTCTTATATCCCACCAACTCTACGTGATCCCCTCTTTCCAGTTTTGCTTCAGGGTATACCGGCATGGCTATTCCTGCACGCCTGATGCTTTGCACAGGAATACCATGCATAAAATCCATGTTACGCAATTCCTTTACTGTTTTTCCAACAACGTTCTTATTCATCACAAATACCTGCACGTTCTCCACCGGGAAATTCAGCAGCTCTACATCTACGATTTCAATACCTATACTATGTTCTTCTCCTAAAATAAATTCACGGCGGCCGCTGAGTACAATTTCATCACCTGCCCTGATCACATAGTCAGGCAACGCTTCCACCAGTTGCTTATCTTCCCCGCGGATGCGTTCTACAAAAAGGCGGTGATTACGCTGCTGCAATTCCGCTTCCAGTTGTTTTACCGATTTTCCTGCCGCCGCCGACTGTGCATCTATAGCGTATGCGCGGAATGTAACAGGTATAAAAGCGGAACGCATACCCGGGTCCTGTGTAGGATCGCCGGCGCCCATTGTTTTCTCCAGTTCTTTGCACGCTGCCCTTACTTTATCAATTCCACCCATCATCATGGGAGCAATGCTGGATAGCAGCCACGCGGAACCTGCTGTTCCAAAAATATAGGTTACCGCATAACACACCGGCATGGAATTGATCCATGTTTCTTTCTGTGAAGCGGGTATATTTAACTGATTGATGGTATCGGAAGCAACACCCATAGTAGCGGATATGGTTTGCGATCCGGAAATCAAACCGGCTGCCTGTCCTACGTTATAACCACAGGCCAGGGCCAGTAACCACGGCGCCACCAGGCAAACCACGCACATTAATGCTGCAAAAAGTACCTGCGGCAGTCCATCTTTTTTCAATCCCCGGAAAAACTGCGGTCCCACGCTATAACCTACTGCAAACAGGAACATGAGAAAAAAGACCGACTTCACATTGGCAGATACCTGTATATCCATCTGCCCAACAATTACTCCCATTAACAAAACACCGGTTACGGATCCTAACGAAAATTTCCCTACACGTATACTGCCGATAAAAAAACCTGCAGACAACGTTAGGAAGACCGCCAGTTCTGGATATTCCTGGAAAGTATGCTGTAACCAATTCATTGATATCCGGGTTATGAGAGAAAGAAAATGGTCATTATTCTGATTGTTATAGGTAACACCGGGTATTGATTATTTGTTCAGATAAAATCAATTTTGATGATGGTTGAACAAGTCATTATCCCGGTTGTTAACTTCTAAACGATTTTCCTAACAATTAACCCATATCGTTATGCCCTTATTTATTAAGAAGAAGGAGAATGAAAATTCCCGTTTGGGTTTATATGCCTCTGCAGACAGTAAAGAAAGTATTCCCAAATACAGGATACCGGAAAAGGCGCAGGATATGCGCACGGTGTATCACCTGGTGCATGATGAATTAATGCTGGATGGCAACTCGCGCATGAATCTTGCCACCTTCTGTCAAACATGGCTGGATGAATATGTACATAAGCTCATGGATGACTGTTTGGATAAAAATATGATCGATAAAGATGAATACCCGCAAACAGCAGAAATTGAAAACAGGTGTGTACATATCCTTGCCGATCTTTTTAATTCGCCCGGAAGCGCCAGCACCATGGGATGCAGCACCACCGGTTCCAGTGAAGCAGCTATGCTGGGAGGCCTGGCATTGAAATGGCAATGGCGGAAAAAAAGAGAGAAGGAAGGAAAATCTACCGATAAACCTAACCTGATCTGTGGAGCGGTACAGGTATGCTGGCATAAATTTGCCCGTTATTTTGATGTAGAGTTGCGGGAAGTGGGTATGGAACATGGCCGCTATAATTTAACACCGGAGAAGGTACTTGAACTGGCAGATGAAAATACCATAGGCGTGGTACCCACCTTCGGCGTTACTTTCACCCTGATGTATGAACCCGTAGCAGAAATAGCAAAAGCACTGGACCAGCTGCAAAAAGAAAAAGGATGGGATATTCCTATTCATGTAGATGGCGCCAGCGGGGCGTTTATTGCGCCTTTCGTTTCACCGGAACTGGTGTGGGATTTCCGTATTCCGCGGGTGAAATCCATTAATGCTTCTGGGCATAAATACGGATTAAGTCCGTTAGGCGTGGGATGGGTAATCTGGCGGGAGAAGGAAGACTTACCTGAAGACCTTATTTTCCGGGTAGATTACCTGGGAGGAGATATGCCTACCTTTGCGCTGAATTTCTCCAGGCCCGGCGGACAAATCATTGCACAGTATTATAACTTGTTACGTCACGGCAGGGAAGGATACAGGAAATTGCAACAGGCATGCCTGGATCATGCGCATTATATTGCCGAAGCCATTGAAAAGCTTGGGCATTTTGATATCCTTTACAATGGCAGAGGTGGTCTGCCCGGCGCCTGCTGGACATTAAAACCGGGGGATCATGGGTTTTCCCTGTATGATGTTTCTGATAAGATCCGCTCCCGTGGCTGGCAAATCGCTTCATACCCGCTTACCGGAAGCGCGAATGATATTGTGGTACAACGTGTATTGATCCGCCACGGCTTCAGCCGGGATATGGCGGATATGCTGATCCAGGATTATACACGCTGTGTAAAATACTTTGAAGAAAACCCGGTGAGAAAACCGCTTTCACAGAAAGAAGGCGGAGGCTTTCATCATTAGCCTGCAGACTCGCACCCGGAGGAGGTTTCCAGGATATCGTAAGCATCGATCAATGCTTGTACCTCTGCGGTTATATTTGCCAGTGCAGTTATTTCAGCAGGGGTTACCAGCATCATTACATGATCGGCCGGCAGGGGCAAACAAATCATCTTTTCATTTTCTGACGCATGGTAATGATCGTCCGATAACCGGCTGACCATTCTTTTGAAACACTCAAACTCAGTAATATCGAGGTTAACAACCGTAGTACCAAAAGCTAACTGGATGCCTTTGCAATGCGGGCAGCGGATCACATATCCTGCAGCGCCGTGGTATAATGTCTGGTAATTACACATGGGCTATGGGTTTGTGCCTCCAGCGGCCGGTTCAGGGCCGCTGTCAGGACTTAATTCATCACTCTTTACCTCTGAAAATGGAGGTGGCAAACAACGGATGCGTAAACTATGTACAGCTAATAACTCCGGGGTATTAATTACATCTCACAAAAATATAGCAGGAAATCGGGGATGAATGATCGGATCAGGAAAACGACTTACGCAAACGGGAAAATCGCCTTCGGCGGTTCTAATACCCCGCGTTCTGCACCAGCTTTGGGTTCAGCGTTATCTCATCCATTGGTATAGGATAAATGCGGTGCAACTTATTCACATCGTTTTTAAAGCCCCACTTATCTTCAAAAGTGTCGAAACGGATCATATCATTCCTGCGCCATGCTTCCCAGGCCATTTCCCTGGCGCGTTCTTCCAGCAAGCCGTTAAGATTGATACCGCTTACTGCAGGAGCCTGCGCGCGGGTACGGATCTTATTTACCAGTACATCGGCGTTCTGCATTTCTCCATTCACGGCAGTGGCAGGGGCGCCTCTCAGGATAGCTTCTGCTTTCATCAGCATCACATCCGCCAGCCTGAAAACGGGCACATCGTTATTAGAGTTACGTTCGGAAGGCTCTGTGTTCTTATCAGGATAGTACTTGATGGATCTTACACCGGCCGCTTTGGCCAGTTCATCATTCCCGATATCCATAGAAGAATCCACCCGCAACACCATTTCCTTTGAAAAGGAAAGCTGCCAGCTGATCTTTTTATCGGGCTCACCACCGGTGTATTTATCGTTCAGCCCTTTGTTAGTAGTGCTGATCAAAATAGGCGATCCGTCAGGATTGAATTGCGGTCCTTCCAGCCAGGTAGTATTGCGTACATCGCCGGTTAAATTGAACTTTTCATAGAAAGAACCAATGGTGCTCATGGCAATACTGGGACGGAATGGCAGTGAATACTTCACCACCAGGTTAGGATGCAAACCAAAGCGGGAAAACTGGTTGCCTTTGATCACGTTCCCATCATAGGGAATGGCAAAAATAGTTTCAGTGATCTGTGGCCCGTTATCCGGCATAAAAATACTGGTATAGCTTGCGTCCAGGGTATACTTCTTACCGGCCAGGATACTGTCTGCCATGGCTACAGTTTCAACGAACCGGGGTTTGCCGGTGTACACAACGGAGTTAAGGTATAATTTTTCCAGCAGTGCAAAGGCGAACCATTTGGTAGGCTTGGAATAGGTAACCTGTCCTGTTTCAATTCTCAGCAACGGCAATACATCTTTCAGTTCTTTCTCTATAAAATTAAATACCTGCTCACGGGTAGATTGCTCCGGCGGAGCTGGATCGCCAAAGGTAGTAATGATGGGCACTTTGGCGTACAGGTCCATCAGGTAGAAATAATACAATGCACGCATTGCCTTCGCTTCCGCTATGGCGCGTGGTTTGGAATCGCTGTCGGGCGCTTTTTCAAAAAGCGTGATAATGCGGTTGCAGGTATTCACACCACCAAAAGCCCATTGCCATACATTCTTTACCGTGATATGATCCTTTGTCCAGGAGTGCCTGTGCAGCTGCATATATATACCGCCATCCACGTAGTTACCACCGCGTGCAGGGATGATCGCTTCATCGGTCGAGAGTTCCTGCATCCGCCAGTAGTCCACCGCATAACCGCCGCTGAGCTGCGTATAAATAGGTCCGGAGGCAGAGATGAATGCGTCTGCCGTGGTAGGAAAGTTTTCCTTTATGTATTCGGACTCCACATCCACATCCAGCTTGGTACATGCTGAAAGTAATGTAAAACCGATTGTCATTCCGGTAATAAAAATATTTTTCATGTAGCTGTTTTTAACCGTCATTTTTTAGAATGTTGCATTTAAACCAAAGAGGAAGGAACGGGTCTTCGGATAAAAATTGCTGTTATCGATACCCGGTGTAAGGCCGCCCATATTGATTTCCGGGTCAATACCGGAATACTTCGTAATTACGAAAAGATTATTACCGGTAACGTATAAACGTAGTTTACGGATATACTTGTTTTGCATTGGAATGCTATAACCTATAGTAGCATTATCCAACCGCAGGTAAGCACCGTTTTCCAGGAAGCGGGAAGAAATAAAAGAGGCCTTGGTATCATCAGGCGATTCACCTTGTGAATAATCCGGGATATTGATGCTTCCTGCTTCATTAGGGGCGTTCAGATTGGCCAGGGTAGCATTCAGGATCTTGTTGCCCGATACGCCGCGCAAAAAGATATTGGCGTCAAAATTACCCCAGGTAAAGCTGTTGCTCCATCCATAACTAAAAGCGGGCTGCGCATCTCCGCTGTATACACGGTCTGTGGAAGCAGGGTCGGTAATCACATTTCCTTTTGAACCCTGGTACTGCGATAAGCCATCACTATTTTTGCCGAGGTACTGCCACAGGTAGAATGAACCCAGTGCATAGCCTGCTTCCACCCGTTGTGATTTATTGCCTGATTGCCCGCGACCGCCCAGTTCCGCGGTTTCCAGGTATTTTACAGAGAAGATATCGTTGGAGAGAGATGTTACCCTGTTTTTATTATGCGCAATATTGGCGGAGGAAGTCCATGTAAAGCGGGCTGTTTTCACCGGTATGGCATTCACCTGGAGCTCAATGCCTTTATTGCTCATAGATCCCACATTTGCCAGCATGGTAGGAACAAAAAACTGTGTAGTAGGCACGTTGTAGGAGTAGATCAGGTCGGTGGTGCGTTTGTCATAAACATCTACCGTCACGCCCAGCCGTCCTTTCAGCGTGCTGAAGTCTATCCCGATATTCGCCATTCCCGTACGTTCCCATCTCAGGTCGGGGTTGTCATTTTGTACCGGGCCAATGGCATTGATCAGCTTACCATCGTTATAAAATTTCCCGGTGATATCATACCGGAGAATAGCAATCAATGGATCAAACCCGAGCGAGTTACCAGTAACGCCATAGCCTGCACGAAGTTTCAGATCATCTACCCAGGAAACACCGGAGAGGAAGCTTTCCTTATTTATTTTCCAGGCGCCGGATATAGCGGGAAAATAGCCCCAGCGATTGTTGGCGCCGAAGGCGGAAGAGCCATCCCTCCTTACAGAAGCGGTGAGCAGGTATTTTTCATTGAACTGGTAATTAGCCCTTGCATAGAAAGAGATGAAGCGCAGTGTTTGGATGCGTGTGGTGCCAAAATTAGGCAGGAATCCGTCTACAGGGCTTCCCAGTCCAAGGTTATCGCCTTGGGTGGCGTCTGATACAAATCCCTGGTTAGAGGTCTGGAACCCGTCGCCACGGCGGTCTTCCTGCCAGGAGTAGCCCGCCAGCAGGCGCAGGTCATGTTTACCGGCCAGCAGGTCGTAGTTAAAATAAGTTTCCAGTACTTTCCGTGAATTTGTATATGCGCTGCGGGTAGCCCTTCCTTTAACACCCTGTGCAAGGCCGGAGGCGCGGTTGTTATAAATATCACGGTTGATCTGTTCATCCTGCATAGATACATTCAGGGTGTAGCGCAGGCCCGGCAACAGGTTCAGTTCAGCGCGGGCATTGCCCAGCATGATCTTGTTTTTGGTGCGGTCGCTGTTATTATCTATCAGCGATACCGGGTTCAGGTAGTTGCGGGTACGGGAAAAGTCTTCCTTGTAAGTGCCGTCCGGGTTGAAGATATTCACGGTAGGCATATAATTCAGCATGTTCATGAACACCAGTTCAGGGATCTGGTTTTGTGTACTTAAACTATTGCTGATAGAGAGGTTCAGTTTTAACAGGTCGTTGAAAGCGCGTTGTTCCAGGTTGGCTCTTACGTTTAGCCGTTCCAGTGATGACGTTTTCATGATACCATTATTCTGCAGGTAATTCACGCTGCCGTCGAATACTGTTTTTTCGTTACCGCCTCCGAAGGAGATGTTGTGGCTGTGCGACAAACCATTGCGGGTTACCAGTTTTTGCCAGTCGTTATTGGCTTTGTCATCGTACGCCGGTGTGATCGTTTTCCCGTTATCTTCCAGGTATTTGGTAAGCTCACTGCTCGACATCATGTCGATGGAATTGGAAATGCGCTCACTGGCTACATAGGCATTATAGCTGATCCAGCTCTGCCCGGGCTTTGCGCGGCGGGTGGTGATCATGATCACGCCATTGGCGGCGCGGGCGCCGTAAATAGCCGTGGAGGCCGCATCTTTCAACACATCCATCGATACAATATCTGAAGGCGATACCAGTTGGATATTGGCGCCGGGTACGCCATCAATTACATAAAAAGGCTGTTGCGCCTCTCCTTCGCGGAAAGTGGAAGGACCGCGCAGGATCACCGCCGGTGTGGCATTGGGATCACCGCTGCGGGTAATATTGAGCCCGGGTACTTTTCCCTGCAGCAGCTGCTCCGGGGAACTGAATACGCCGGTGTTAAAGTTCTCGGCGCCCACGTGCGACACCGCGCCGGTAAGATCGCCTTTGTTGGCAGAACCATATCCTACTACTACCACGCTGCTTAACAGGCTGGCATCTGATTTCAGTTTCACCGCCACGCGTTGTTGCCCGTTTAAAATGATGCGGGTAGATTTATATCCCAGGGAAGTAAATAACAGCGTATCGCCGGAAATATCTGCCTGCAGGGAAAAGGCGCCATTGGCGTCTGTGATGCTGCCCTGTGTATTTCCTTTTACCAGCACGCTTACACCGGGTAAGCCTACACCGGTTTCTTCGTCGGACACTTTACCGGTGACAGTGCTTTTATTCTTTTCTTTTTTAATGATGTATACGCCTTCCGTAGCAGAGAACTGGAACCCGCTTCCTTTCAGCAAAGTGCGCAACACTTCTTCTATTGGCTGTGAACGGAAGTCCTGTGTTTTCACCAACAAGTTCTTTAATAAAGCTGCGTCGTACACAATATCAACGCCGCTTTGCTGCTGCAGTAATTTCAGCGCATCCGCAAGCGGACCTGCATTAATATGCAGCTCCTGCACAATGGCCGTTTTCTGTTGGGACATGACGCTACCGCATAGCGACAGCATAAGCGCTACAAGAAAAATCTGTTTCACAGAGATCCTTGTACGCAAGTGAGTACTACGTACATTCATAAACGGATGTTTTAATTTCAGTTCAGGGAATAAATATTTATTGGTCTATAGTGTAATTTCCTGCGCCGGCAGATGTTATTTTCAGCTGATGATCCGTTAGATCTTCCAGTACATTTATGATCTGCGTAATCGTTAAGTGCATATTGAGTGATCCGCTAATTTGCCTGTTAATGGGCCCTTTAACGTGGAACTTTACCGGGTAATAATTCTCCAGTAACATTAATGCATCCGCTACCGGCATATTATCGAACACAATTTTATCCTGTTTCCAGCCATTGATATCCGGTGAGGATACCGACAACCGGGAGAAAGTATAATCATTCCTGTTAACCTGCAACAATTGATTAGCAGTTAAGATGCCCATTACCTGGCCACCTTTGTTCACACTCACTTTTCCCGTGCTTACACCTATTTCCAGTAACTGCTTTGGATAGGCCCTGATATGGAAGGAGGTGCCCAGTACCTGCACCTCCAGGCTATCTGTAACAACGCTGAAAGGATGGCCCGGCAACGGCGCTATATCAAAAAAGGCTTCCCCTGATAGCAGCTGCACCTGCCGGTTGCCCGTAAAATGACCGGGATATTTCAGTACGGCATTGGCGCCCAGCCAGATCCGGCTGCTATCAGGCAATAACAGCATTTTCTTTTCTCCGATGGCGGTGCGTAGTTCCAGCCACGCCACTTTTTGCGCCGACCGGTTATTCATCACCCACCAGCCACCTATGCCCATTACAAGCAATATAGCGGCAGCAGCGGCCATTTTCTTCCACTGGGGGTAGACGGTAGCAGATTGGCCTGTACGCTCTTTTATGACCTTTAAAATGCTGCGGCGCAGCTGTTCCCGGCTGCGTGCATCCTGCTCCTTTGCAGGACCGGCATCTTCTGCCAGTACATCCAGCCAGCTGGCAAGCAATTGCTCCTCTTCCGGGGTAGCTTTGTTATCCAGGTATTTGCTGATGAGTGCATTTATTTTTGATCGGATCAAGGTGTGGTGTTTTATGACTAAGTTCCATAAACCACCCTTTTTAACTATTGGGAATAACGGCTTAACATTAAGGTAACACGGGAGGGGGAGATCAGAGGAACATTAACAGGCGGTTCAGCAGCGGGCGTGCTTTCTTATAGGCGTTTCCGAGCTGGTTACGTACCGTTTGTTCGGCAGTACCATGCATCATGGCTATTTCCCGGATGCTCAGCTCATCAAAGTGATACCATTCAAATACCTGTCTTTCTTTTTCGGGTAAATGCTGCAAGTCGTGCTGCAGCTGGTTCAGGATATCTTTATGGATCAAGGTATTAAGGGTAAGCTCTGAACGTAGCTCGCTATGGGTAATGAATTTTTCCAGGTGTTTTTCTTTTAGCCCGTCGTCGCGGAACTTACGGAGGATCTGTTTTCTTACGGCGCTAAACAGGTAATAACGGATATGGGTATGCAGCTCCAGCTGCTGCCGGCGCTCCCAGATACTGGCGAACAAGTCCTGTATGATATCCCGTGCATCCTCTTCACTGCCCGTTACTTTAGCCGCATATGCATACAGTTCTTCCCAGTAAGTATTGAAAATCAGCTCAAATAGTTTAAAATCACCAGTACGTAGCCGATGAATAAGATCAACGGGGAATTGTTCAGGCATACAAAAATATATACCCTAAAAATAGGGAGGTTTTTAAAAGAAAAAACGGGGTAATAAAAATATAGCGAAGTATTAATATAAGGTACAAAAAACGCTTAAAGCGCACTCCTTTCTGTATACAAAGAAGCCCTTTACTGTGATATTATCTTATTTATCAATGTTATTGAAAGAAAGACGACCTCCTTTAAACCGGCCGTTACTGTATTTTAAACACCATCTTCCTGGTATTGATGCCCCCAACAATGCCATACCCATTTGATATATTACTGAATACCCTTACAGGCGAGCCGGTGATCACATTACCGGACTCCCGTTGTGCCAGGAGTGTATTGAAATACTGGTAAGTGTCATAGGTAAGTGCGCTTACTTCCACGGTTATTTCACCGGCGTTTATGATAGGCGCTGATGTTTGCAATACAAAGGTGACCTGTTTTCCGTTAAAGCGTTCATCCGTCATGATCAGGCTATTGTAGTTCCCTTTTGAGAAAAAATCCGCCAGGTTGTTATTGAAGGCAGGATCCAGCCTGAACAGCAGGAAAGCTCCCTGCCCGGTAGTGGCATCCGTCATATAGATCCTTACCCGGTAATAATCTGTTGAAGCGGGATGGTCTTTCAATGTAAACTGCACCCGGCTGCTGTTGCGCTGTGCACCGGCATTGTAGGCCAGCGGCGCCGGCGGCAGGGTATCCGTGCCCGTTACCGCCTGCAGGCCCGGCGCTGTTACCGCTACCTTGTATTGCTGCCCCAGCACTGCTTTGCGGTCGGATACATAATAGGAAAGTCCCTTTATCACCTGTGTTTGCAGGGGCCATACTGATCCATCGCCTGCCGTAAGGGTTACGGCTGCACCGGGAATATCTGTATACCCCGCATCGTCATATACGCTGGAAGGTACACTACGCGTTACGCGGATATACACGATGCTATCCGGTTGTATCAGCGTGTTTACTACAATTTTATCGCCTTCATAAGGCAAACTGATCGCTTCCTTTTTTTCACATGCACTCAGTAGCAGGGATAACCCGATCGCACCTACGAAAAAATACTTCATACACATCTCTTTAAAACTTAATTGCATAAGTGATACTGGGCAATATTGGCAGGATAGTTACTTTAGACAAATAACGCTGCTGTTGCGCAGGATCTGCACTGATATAATAGTAATATGGATTCTTCCGGTTGTACACATTAAACACGCTCAGGTTCCAGCTCCTGGTCCACCGTTTTTTCTGTTTGCTCCATGTAACGCCCACATCGAGCCGGTGTACGGCTGCTCCCCGGTAATTGTTCCAGTTATCGTACCTGTCTATACTGGTATTACCAGTACCGGGCTCCCAGGGCGAAGCCCCTTCTGTACCTGCATAAGCGGATACCGGTAAGGTAAACGGCATACCGCTGTTAAAATGCCAGGAAGCAGAAAACTCCCAATGTGGTCCCAGCTGCTGTACCAGTACCAGTTCAATATCATGGCGGGTATCGTACCTGTAAGGGTAAATTTCCCCGTTATTGATACCCGGAAACCGGCGGGTAGACCAGGCCAGCGTGTAGCCCACCCATCCCGTGGTACTTCCTTTCTTTTTTTGCAGCATCAGCTCCGCGCCGTAACTCCAGCCTTTACCCACTGTTACATTTTCATCCCAGCGTGTTTCAACAGGTACAAGGAGGCTGTTGCTTTCCTTACTTTCAATCATGTTGTGCATGGATTTGAAATATCCCTCCAATGAAAATTCATACTTCCCGTTAGCCGTTGTTTTCGCCACACCAGCGGCTACCTGTTTCGAGAACATGGGCGCCACGTTCTGGGTAGAAGGCACCCATATATCAGTAGGCAGCGAAGTGCCATTGCTGGAAAGCAAATGAATATACTGGTTCATATGCGTATACGCCGCCTTCACCGCCCAGTTGCGGGGAAGCAGGTAACGCAGCCCCAGCCGGGGTTGCAGCGAATAGTAAGAACGGCCTTCCACCAGGAAACCCGATGCGTGTAAACCAATGCTTGCATAAAGGTCAGGCTTTATCTGCCAGTCGTCTTCTGCGTATAACGATAATTCCAAACCGGTTACCTTCAGCGATTCATCCAGTGTATCCAGGGGTGTAACGGGGCTGTCTTTATCTTTAAATACGGAGCTCCAGGGTTTGAAATTATGCATCGTGGAAATGGCGCCAAAACGGATGGAATGGCGGGGATCGGGGCGATAATCAAAATCTATCCGCCCACCGCTGTTGGCCATGCGGGAACTGTATCTTCCATATACATCAGATTTTTCACCGGAAGCGGCCAGCGTATATTTATGTTCAAACTCCGTAGCAAATTTATACTGCGAATAATTCAATGTAATATTGGAAAACAGTTTTGGACCATAGATGTGGTTCCAGCGTATCGCCGCAATTGTGTTGCCCCAGCCCACATGGAATTTCATTTTCTCACCAACGTATTTCGACGGGTTGCTGGCATATGAAGTGTCATCAACTGTCTGTTTTAACGACAGGTTATCTTCTCCCTGGTAAAAACTAAAGAACAGTCGGTCTTTCGAAGAAAAAATATGATTCACCTTTGCATTAATATCATAGAAAAACGCCTGGAAATCTCCACCGGAGCCCAGTGTATTATCTGCTTTCAGGGCTGCATTCAGCAAAAGGTCGGGGTAGGAGCGGCGGGCAGACAACATGAAAGAGGTTTTATCTTTCACAAGGGGGCCTTCTATATTGAACTTGGCTGCAATAAGCCCGATGGATGCGTCTCCATGGTATGTTTTCATATCGCCTTCCTTCATGGCAATATCCACCACGGAAGAGATCCTGCCGCCGAAACGCGCGGGGAAAGCGCCTTTATACAGGTCAGTTGTTTTTACAACATTGGCGTTCAGCAGGGAGTACACTCCAAAGAAATGAGAGAAGTTAAATACCGGGGAACCATCTATCAGCACCAGGTTCTGATCAGGGCCACCGCCCCGTACATAAAGGCCTCCGGCGCCGTCGGAGCCACCGCTCACACCGGGCAGCGACTGCAGCGTACGCATCACATCCACTTCCCCCAGTAAGCGGGGCATAGCCTGCAATTCAGAGGTGTTCAGGTTTAGCTTGCTCATCTGGGTTTGCTCCTGCAGCTTTATACTTTCCTTTGCACTGATCACTACTTCCTTTAAACTACCAAGTGGTTGCAGGTGAATATTGATCATCTGGTTACCTTTTGCGGAGATCTTCTGCACAAAAGGCTGGTAACCTATATAGGAAATCAACAGGCTGTTGGTGTCTTTTACTGTTGTTAAGCTATAAAATCCATACTGGTTGGCGGTAGTGCCCTGTTTGAGCACAGGCGAATATACGGTGGCGCCGATCAGGTTCTCGCCGCTTACCGCATCTTTGATAAAGCCGCTGATAGTACGGCTGCTGCGCTGCGCAGGCGATAGCACGATCTGTTCGCCTACACGGGCAAACCGGATATCATCGGGGGCAAACAGTTCATCCAGTACTTTTTTAAGACGTTGCTGATGGATGGTTAAGGTAACTTTCCGGGACAGGTTAACAAGTTCCCTGCTGTATGAAAAATGAATACCATATTCCTTTTCCAGTAATCCACATACTGCCTCAATGGGCTGATCTTTTACTACTACCGTTACTCTTGTTTGCCAGTCCCACCCAAAAGCGGAGAGGGGAAAACTTAATATCAATATTCCCGTCAGCAGTTTTAAGGCTAACGACATAATATAGCTAAATTGAAAGTGTGACTACAGCTTTAGCTGACAACTAAAACCTATTTTAATTTGTATTGACGGTCGTTTACTTTTTCATATGAAGCATTCAGCATAAGTGCCAGCGATTTCATCACCTCTTCCGTTGACTCATCTGTAAAGTTGGCCCGTACCGGGAGTTTCAGCAGATCGGTATCCATTACTTCCACTTTGATATCATATACTTCGGTAATAGTATGTAATACTTCTTCCAGCGGCGTATCCTGGAAAGACAATGACCTTTTGCCCATATCTGTTACATGAGATGCGATACGGAAAGCAGGCCTGTTATTGTCGCTCTGCAGCAACATACCATCGGTAAGCAATACGCTGTCTTTTTTATCATGATTGATCACCATCACCTTACCGCTGCTAACATGTACTTTCAGTGTAGCAGCATTGGGTTCATAATTGATCATAAACCGGGTGCCCAGCACTTTCACTTCGTTATGCCCCAGTGTGATCACAAACGGGTTTTCCGCACTGCCATGTACATCAAAACTGGCGGCGCCCGTAAGTGTTACCTTCCGGTTACCGCTGCTGAAGCCCCTTGCCAGCGCCAGCTTCGCCCCGTCGGACAGCTGTACCTGGCTTCCATCGCTTAAAGCTGCACTTACCGGCCCGGTATATACCTGGTCGGGCTGGCTGCGGGTGAGGAACCATAATCCTGCACCTAAAGCCACCAGCAATACAGCGGCCACTTTCAGCCAGGTAAAGCGGGGATTGGATTTAACGGCAATCAATACCGGCTTGTCATCTATTTTATCCCTGAGCTGCGACCAGGCGTAGCCGGTATCTGCGGCCACCGTTTTTTCATTGGCAGCGGCTGTATCCAGCACTTTTCCCAACGATACCAGCAGGGCCATATTACCAGGATCCCTTTCCTTCCATTCTTCCACCCACGCACGCTCCTCCGCGTCCGCTTCATCAAGCAGATACTTGCAGAGCAAGGTGTACAGCGCCTCATCGGGCAGTGCCTCGTTAGGAAAAGATGGTGTCATCTGTTGTTGTAAGTTTTTACAGTCGTCGCCCTTCGGGCGGTAATATATTAATAAGACGCACGGGAAATACCGATGCCCCTATGCGCCTGGAAATATTTTCAGAACAGGAAACCCGTCAGCAAGGGCAGGTACTCCTTCAATTCCTCGTGGAGGATCTTTAATGCTTTGCCCATCTGGTTTTCCACTGTTTTTACGGAAATATTCATTGCCTCCGCTATTTCTGCATATTTCATATGCTGCTGCCGGCTGAGGATAAATACTTCCCGGCATCGCTCCGGCAACCTTTCCAGTGCCTGCCGGTACAGCCGTTCCAGCTCTTTCACCTCTTCTCCCGCGCCAACAGTGGTATCTTTGCTCTTCCCATAACCGTTCTCCTTTTCAGAACGCACAACATCCTTGCGCCACTGGCTGATGGCGGTATTACGGATAGCAGAAAACAAATATGCTTTTACCGGGCCTGTAATGGTGATAGTATCCCTTTTTTCCCACAGCCGCAGGAATACCTGTTGTACTATCTCCTCCGCTACATGGGAATCCCCCGTGTAGTGGGTGGCAAAGGCCAGGCAATGAGCATGGTTTTCCTTGAATAATGCTTCAAATGTCTGGAGCTCGAGCATGATGAAGGGCAAATATAGGAAGGATTTTCACTTACACGAATTTTGTCTTGCCCCCCAATACACAAAATTCGCCCCCATTCTTGCTCCCAACCGGGTAATGCTTATCTTTGTCCCCGCAATGTACAACCTGATCAAAAAATTCCTCTTCCGCTATCCGCCGGAAAGTATCCACCACACTGTAATGCGTGGTATTAAGACACTTTATTCGTTACCGCTGGGAAAAAATATCCTGAATGCCTTTTGCGGCGTTAAAACCCAAGGCATGGAACGCGAAGTATTCGGGCTTAAATTTTCCAACCCGGTAGGGCTGGCGGCTGGTTTCGACAAGGATGCAAAGTATATTGATGAACTCACCTGCCTGGGTTTTGGTTTTGTGGAGATAGGTACTGTAACGCCACTGGCCCAGCCGGGAAATGAACAACCACGGTTGTTCCGCCTGCCGGAAGATAAAGCCCTCATTAACCGCATGGGCTTTAACAACGAAGGCGCTGTTGCCGCCGCGAAGAGGCTGCAACGTAAAAAATCCAATATTATAGTAGGCGGAAACATCGGGAAAAATAAACTGACCCCGAATGAAGAAGCGGTAAGCGACTACGAAAAATGCTTTCATGCGCTCTATGATGGCGTAGATTATTTTGTGGTGAACGTAAGTTCTCCCAACACACCTAATCTCCGCGCTTTACAGGAAAAAGAGCCGTTAAAACAACTGCTGCACCACCTGCAGGTGCTTAATTCCCAGAAAGTAAAACCCAAACCTATCTTGCTTAAAATAGCGCCGGATCTTACTACTGAACAACTGGATGATATCATCGAAATTGTAAAGGAAACAAAGCTGGCGGGCATTGTAGCAACCAATACCACCATCAGCAGGGCGGGTTTAAAAACACCTGCTGCCGAAGTGAATGATATCGGCGCGGGTGGCCTCAGCGGCCTGCCGGTAAAAAAGAAAGCCACAGAAGTGATCCGCTATATCCATGCACATAGCCAGGGCAGCATTCCCATTATAGCTGTGGGCGGCATTTTCACTGCCGAAGACGCCCAGGAAAAGCTGGATGCAGGCGCAGCACTGGTACAGGTATACACCGGCTTTATTTATGAAGGCCCTACCATTGTGAAAAAGATCTGTGCCGGCTTACGTCAGTAACCGGCATTCATCAGCGTTACCGCCACCATACCCGCCGTTTCTGTACGCAGGCGGGTATCGCCCAGCGACACAGGCACAAAACCCTCTTCCAGCGCCAGTTTTATCTCTTCCGGGGTAAAATCCCCCTCCGGCCCGATCAGTATAATCGTATCTTTCCCGGCCTGCATCACCTGTTGCAACGGGGTTTTCTGCTCCGGCAAACAATGTGCAATGAATCGTTGCGGGTCTTTATTATTCTTCACCAGTTTATCAAACGCCTGCGGTTCCTGCAGCTCCGGTAAATAAAACTGCTGCGACTGCAGCATAGCCGATACCAGGATATTCTGCAGCCGCTCCGGCTTTATCTTTTCTTTCTCCGTACGCTGGCTCAGCAGCGGGATGATGGTCTGGATACCAATTTCCGCAGCCTTTTCCAGGAACCATTCTATGCGCGAAGCATTTTTCGTAAAAGAGATAGCGATCCGCAAAGCCCTGGCAGGAGCAGGCACCGTTTCATACGATTGTATCTTCACCACGCATTTCTTGCGGTTATCATCGGTGATCACCGCGCTGAATTTATGGCCGCGTCCATCTGCCAGCATCACTTCATCGCCCTTTTCATGACGAAGCACCTGGATACAATACTTGGATGTATCCTCGTTCATAGTATATGCTGTAGCATCCAGCTGTATTTCCGGCGCGTAAAAAACTGACATACGGTGGTTTTAAATCTCCTGACCTGCGAAGATAATATAGGAAGATGTATATCCGTGTTACAGTTTCTTTGTTTTGATCTGGAACCGGGCAAACAGCATCAGGGAAGCCACC
>JBCNPS010000620.1:0-3993 GCA_039593235.1 Chitinophaga sp.
CGATTATGAAATGGTGCTCCGGGAAGACGGTACCTGGCTGGTAGATGCCCAGATACCTTTTTATGATTTCCTGGAGGAATTTGATAAAGAAGACTGGATGACCGAATTTGAGCAGGATTTTGATACGCTGGCAGGTTTCATCCTGCATCACCTGGAACATATTCCGCAAACAGGCGAGAAGTTCTCCTGGAGAGATTTTACTTTTGAAATAGTGGACATGGATGCACATCGTATCGATAAAGTACTGGTTACACCGCCAACACCAACAGAAGAAGAATAGGCTTGCGCTCCTCCCCGGATAAGTAGTAACCGCATGCGTAATTACCCGTAATTCGATGAATGGGGTTGTTATTTATTTGGATAAATCTAGCTTTATGCTAATTTTGAGCACTTTTTTACATATACAAATAATTTAATTTAAGATAAAATGGTTGCAATAGGAAGTAAGGCACTGTCCCTGGAAGAAGTGTACAGGGTCCTTTTGGGCGGCGAAGAGCTGACGTTGGAAACAGCCGCTTTGCAGCAGGTGGAGGCTAGTTTTCTGTTCCTTGAAAAGTTTTCTGCAAAGAAACTGATCTATGGAATCAATACCGGTTTTGGCCCCATGGCCCAATACCGTATCAGCGACGAAGATACTTTCCAGTTGCAGTATAACCTGATCCGCAGTCATAGCTCCGGGGCGGGTAACTGTATGTCGCCCTTGCATACCAAAGCCTTGATGATAGCGCGCTTAAGCAGCTTTATGCAGGCGCATTCCGGCATTCACCCGGAAGTGGTACATCTTTTAAAAGACCTGATCAATAAAAACGTATATCCCTGTGTGTTTGAGCATGGTGGCGTAGGCGCCAGCGGCGACCTGGTACAGCTGGCCCACCTGGCGCTGGTGCTGATCGGAGAAGGAGAGGTTTGGTATGAAGATAAATATCAGCCTACGGCAGATGTATTTGCAAAATTGGGCCTGAAGCCCATAGGCATTCACGTGAGAGAGGGCCTGGCCATTATTAACGGCACATCCGCCATGACGGGTATCGGGCTGGTAAACCTGATTGAAGCAAAGAAGCTGCTGGGATGGTCCGTGGTATTATCTGCCATGATCAATGAAATAGTGGAAGCATTCGACGACCACCTGTCTGCCGAACTGAATGCCGTGAAAAAGCATGAAGGCCAGCAAAAGATTGCGGCTAAAATGAGGGAGATCCTCACCGGCAGTAAAATGGTCCGCCATCGCCCCGATCATCTTTATAAAGAACTGGAAGAAGAAATTTTTAAAGATAAAGTACAGGAGTATTATTCCCTGCGCTGCGTTCCGCAGATCCTGGGCCCCGTTTACGATACCCTTGTACAGGCGGAAAAACTGGTGGTACAGGAGCTGAACTCCGTGAGCGATAATCCTGTAGTGGATCATCACCTGGAAAACGTTTTCCACGGCGGAAATTTCCACGGCGATTATGTTTCCCTGGAAATGGATAAGATCAAGATAGCCATCACCAAATTATCGATGCTGGCGGAACGACAGCTGAACTACCTGCTGAATGAAAAGTTGAACCACAAGTTCCCTCCGTTCATGAACCTGGGCAAACTTGGCTTCAATTTTGGAATGCAGGGGGTGCAATTTACGGCAACCTCCACCGTGGCGGAAAACCAGACATTGTCGTTCCCGATGTATGTACACAGTATTCCCAACAACAACGATAACCAGGATATTGTGAGCATGGGCACCAACGCCGCTACCATGACCGGCAAAGTAATAGAGAATACTTTCCAGGTACTGGCCATACAGGTGATGACGATGTTGCAGGCGGTGGATTATCTGAATTGCCAGGACCGTTTGGCGGGATTCTCCCACAAAGTATACCAGGAAGTGAGGGCAATTTTTCCTAAATTTATTGAGGACAGCCCCCGCTATAAAGATCTTCAGCAGATCAAAGCTTACCTGGTAAAAAATATGCCGATCCAGTTCTGATCAAACAATAGTGGTTAGCCGTTATTCGTAATTCGTAATTTGGAAATTCATGAAATGTGCATTAGTAACAGGAGGGTCAAGAGGAATAGGAAGGGCAGTATGTATCAGGATGGCCGAAGCAGGTTATCATGTGCTCATCAATTATAAAGGAAATGAGGCAGCAGCGCTGGAAACGCTGGAAGCCGTGAAGGCAAAAGGCAGCACCGGTGAACTGATACCGTTTAATGTGGGCGATGCCGCTGAAGTGCAGCAGGTATTAGGCGGCTGGGTGGAAAGCAATAAAGAAAAACAGATTGAAGTACTGGTGAATAATGCCGGTATCCGGGAAGATTCCCTGATGTTCTGGATGAATGAGGTGCAGTGGAGCAATGTACTCAATATCAGTTTGAATGGATTTTTTAACGTCACCAAGCAGGTGTTGAATGGCATGCTGCTGAAGCGTTACGGGCGTATCATCAATATGGTGTCGCTGTCAGGTATAAAAGGGTTACCCGGTCAAACCAATTATTCTGCCGCCAAAGCAGGGGTGATTGGGGCTACAAAGGCGCTGGCACAGGAAGTAGCCAAAAGAGGGGTAACGGTGAATGCCGTTGCGCCCGGTTTCATTAAAACAGATATGACGGCTGAACTCAATGAAAAAGAGCTGGCAGCACAGGTTCCGATGAACCGGTTTGGCACTGCCGAAGAGGTGGCAGATGCGGTTGCCTTCCTGGCATCCAGGTCGGCAGGTTATATCACCGGGGAAATTTTGAACATCAATGGGGGGCTTCACACTTAATAACGTCAGTATACCGGGCTAAAGGCTAACCGCTAAAAGCTAAGAGCTATGAACAGAGTAGTGATCACTGGAATGGGAATCTATTCCTGCATCGGAAAGGATATGCAGGAAGTGAGGGATTCATTGTATCAGGGTAAATCCGGCATTGTACTGGACCCCGAAAGAAAAGCATTTGGATACCGTTCCGGGTTAACCGGGTATATACAAAGGCCCGAACTCAAAGGGCTGCTGGACCGTCGCGCGAGGCTGATGATGCCCGAGCAGGCGGAATTTGCCTACATGGCCACCCGTGAGGCCCTTGCCCAGGCAGGAATGACACCTGAATATATCGACTCCACTCCTGTAGGGCTTTTATATGGAAACGACAGCTCCGCAAAGCCGGTGGTGGAAGCCAATGATGTTATGCGGGCAAAAAAAGATACCATGCTGGTGGGGTCCGGATCTGTTTTCCAGACCATGAACTCCACGGTGAATATGAACCTGGCCACCATTTTTAAGCTACGTGGCGTGAATTTCACCGTAAGTGCCGCCTGCGCCAGTGGTTCGCATGCCATCGGGCTCGGACATATGTTTATCCGGAACGGGATGCAGGACGCCGTGATCTGCGGCGGCGCCCAGGAAGTGAATGTATACGGGATGGGAAACTTTGATGCCATTGCCGCATTTTCTGTAAGGGAAGGAGATCCTACACGTGCTTCAAGGCCTTTTGACCGCGACCGCGACGGGCTGGTGCCCAGTGGCGGCGCCGCAACCGTGATCCTGGAAAGCCTGGAATCTGCACAGCGTAGGGGCGCCACCATTTTGGGAGAAGTGCTGGGATACGGCTTTTCGTCCAATGGCGCACACATTTCCAATCCAACTGTAGACGGACCTGTAAGATCCCTGCAGATAGCCCTGCAGGATGCCGGTTTACAACCGGGCGATATAGAATATATCAATGCACACGCTACCTCCACCGCCGCCGGTGACGCCAGCGAGGCCAAAGCGATTCACGAAGTGTTTGGCGGCTCCAGGCCCTATGTAAGCTCCACTAAATCAATGACCGGTCATGAATGCTGGATGGCCGGCGCCAGCGAAATCGTATACTCCATGCTCATGATGCAGCACGGTTTTATAGCCCCGAATATCAACCTGGATAACCCCGACGAGGATGCCGCCAGGTTAAATATTGTAACCAATACAATTAATAAAAATTTTAATATATTTTTGTCAAATTCTTTTGGCTTTGGAGGAACAAATTCTTCCTGATTGT
>JBCNPS010000621.1:0-3991 GCA_039593235.1 Chitinophaga sp.
CTTTTGTGCACGGGCAATGGCACATACCTGCAAACATGCGGCGAGCAATACAATAGCGGTGAGTTGCATAACCTTGGCTGTTGTGGAATTGAGAAGGCACAGGACTCCCCTGCCTTTGAAATAAGCATTCAAATACATACATTTGATTTGGGATAAAAGATTACGGTTACAGAAAGAATTGTTTTCTTTTGCCTTACTGACCGGGAGCATTAGGCCGCTTCCGGTTTTTTTGGCACTTGTTACGCTCAGGTGCTCATAACTAACATGTTTTAAGGTGTGACAATTATTTTTCCATTGTTCATTGTAAAGTGCACCCCGCCTGTTTTCTGTAATACTTCAAGAACGGTTGATACATTCACATCGCGTGGGATGGAGCCGGTAAAATGACGTTGGATATTACCCCTGATCTCCACTTCTATATTGTATTCTCTTGACAATTGCCGCATTACGGTATGGATATCATCCTGTTCAAACCAGAAGAGGCGGTTTTTCCAGGCCATCACAGCACGTATATCTGCTTTCTTTACCACCCGGATGTTTCCCTGCTGCCCCAGCTGCGCCTGTTCCCCGGGTTTCAGCAAGGTGGTGGTATTGCCTTCGCTTACGCTTACTGCGCCGTTCAGCAGCGTAGTATTGATGGTCCTTTCCTCTTTATATGCCATGATGTTGAAGTTGGTGCCAAGCACGGTAACGCGTAAGCTATCCACCGCTACCACGAAAGGCTTTTCTGCATTGATGGCGGCTTCGAAATAGGCTTCTCCTGTTAACGTCACCTGCCTGTTGGCCCCGGTGAACGATGCCGGGAAACGCAGTGTAGAAGAGGCATTCAGCCACACCCTGGTGCCGTCGGACAATGTTACCTGGTATTGTACGCCTTTTGGCGTAATGATGGAGTTGTACAGCGGCTCGGCAGAAGCCCCTGCGGTAGAGGTATACACAAGATTACCCGTGGCTGATTTGATCACCTGTGTTTGTCCCTGCTGTGCAAGCAATCCGTTGGCGGTGCTGTCTAACGTAACAGCCGCGCCGTTTGCCAGGATCAGGATGGCTTTATTTCCTCCCGGTGTAATGCTCTGCATATGAGCCACTGCAGTACCAGCCGGCGTTTGGGTGTGTGAACGGGAATACCAGCGCCAAACGCCTCCTGCCAGCAACAGCAATGCCACCGCTGCCGCCACGCGGTAAGGCACCCGCCTGCGCACCACTGTTTTACGGGCCGGCGCCGGTGGTGTGATCCGCGTACCTACCTCATCAATTACGTCCCTGTGCATGGCATACAACGATTCCTCTTCCGCGTGGTCTGTTGTTACCACCTGGCCAATCATACCGGAAAATAGTTCCCGGTATTCTTCTTTCTCTGCATATTCCATCAGCAAACGGATCTCCTCTTCACTGCAACGGTTATCCAGGAACCTGGCAAATAATTCTTTCAAAAAAGAAGCATCGGGATCTTGATTCATACCAACTAATACGAACGAACCAAAAGATACATTTACCCGGAAGAAAAAAAATTTCTAACCGGCTTCCGCCATAAATAAAAATAATTAACGAAGGAGCAGGTAAGCCAGCAGGATGCCAGCTACGTCCCGGTTAGCCATCAGCTTCTTTTGTATGGCGCTGGTGGCCTTTACGATCTGGCTGTTGACCGTAGCGGGTGAAATGCCCAGCAGCTGGCCCACCTCTTTGTAGGTTTTGTTTTCCAGCTTGCAAAGCGTAAATATGATCTTACGTTGGGGAGGAAGATCATCGATGGCTTCCTGTATAAGATGCCTGGTTTCTTTTTCGTGCAGCCATTCCTCTGTATGTTGGTAATATTCCTGTGCAGCTGTGAGCAGCTTATCCATCAAAAGCTTGTCCCGTTTCACTTTCCGGTAAAAATCGATCACCAGGTTATTGGCGGTGGCAAACAGGTAGGAACGGAAAGATTTTTCCGGGTCAATGGTGCTGTGCCGGAGCCAAATGTTTACAAACACCTGCTGCAGCAGCTCCTGCGCCAGGTCTGCCGACTTCACCAGTTTCAGTAAATTGCTGTAAATACGCGGACTGTAATGATAATAGAGGGCATGAAATGCCTTTTCATCTCCCCGGGCAACGCCGGCAAGGAGCTCTTTTTCATTGTATAACTGAATAAATGACAAACGTATCGGTTTGATTACAGGATATAAATGTAATCAAAAACCGGTATGGGGTGTATTAATTTTATGGTTCGGCAAAAGGAGGTTTATTCCACATGAAAAACTTCTTCCATACCCGACCAGGTTTCTCCTTTGGCCGCAGCATCCGGCAAAGGCAGCTGGCAAGGCGCGGTTACTTTCCACCATTGTTGAGTGATACTGTCTTTCTTCATCTTCTCCATATCTCCATTAAAATCTTTCCCGGTATATTCAAAATAACTGAACAGGTACCAGCGGTCGTCAATATTTTTCAGGTAGATGGAATAATTGTGGATGTGACAGGCTTCAATCATTTTCAGCACATCCGGCCATACTTTGGCGTGCAATGATTTATACTCGTCTATTTTCTCAGGCCGGAGGCCCGTAACCATTCCGTAACGGCTGCCCTGATGCGGCGCATCTTTACAGGAAAACAAAAACAGCAATAATAACAACAACAGGTGATAGCGCTTCATAATCGTGGTTTGAGTAACAAAGTTAGCAGGCAACCGGCAATGTTATTCTTATTTCCTTGACTTATTTCAGCACGATATTGACTATTACAGATGTGATTTAAAAAACTCAGCGGGTAAGCAACCACACCACCACAGCGGGAAAGAGGTGCCCGGATAACTCCAGTTGCTTCCGGATAAACTGCAGCGACCTTACGAGGGAGTTTTTAACTGTGTTGGGGGAAATAGACAATTCGCCGGCAATCTCCGGTATTTTAAGTCCTCTTTCCCTGCTCAGCAGATAAATGCGCTTTGCCTGGGGCGGCAGTTGTGCCACTGCAATGCTTACCTGCTTCATCATGGCATTGAATACCATGGTTTCCTCCGTGTTGCTGGTTGGTCCTTCCCCTGTATAGTCCGATGCAATGGCATCAATGGCTTTATGATGCACCACCTGTTTGCGGAGCCAGGAAAATGAAAGATGAAAAGTGATCCGCAGCAACCAGGAACGGGGAACGTCTATTTCAGGCAGCTTATCGCGGCTGATCCACAACCGGAGGAATGTTTCCTGGATGATATCGTCTGTAACGGCAGCCGTTTTGGTAAGATGCAGGATAAGTGGCCGCAGCTCCGGAACATACCGCCGGAAAAGCATCCGGAAAGCGGTTTCATCGCCTTCCGAAATCAGCCGGAATAGTTCTTTATCGTTATATAGCTGCGCATGCATAGGAAGTGGCCCCCCGCTAATGTAGCAAAATTTAATTGCGAATTAACATTTTCCCCGGGCAGTTCCATAAAGAAGCCCCGGGGAGATGACATCCCCGGGGCTGTTATTATTCATCTAAATTCACAGTATTATTTCATCCACCAAACCTTCACGGTGGTGGAATTACCACCCATCTTGTCCGACTGGGCCTGGTAATTGGCAGTATTATTAATCGATTCCTGCGTTGGATACTGCAACCTGTTAAAGTTCACATAGGTGGCAGGATTACCATCACGCGGTGTGCGGCCGGTTCTTCTCCATAAATTGTAAGCAAGCCAGGGCTGGCGGAAAAACGATAGCCATTCCTGCGCGTAGATCTTATCCAGCTTCTGTTCGTCGGTACCGGTGAACGCTACTTTCGGGTTGGCCAGGAAAGCGTTCATCTCTGTAGGCGTTGGACTGGCGGGAGCTACCGTTGACCACGGATCATTGGTAACGTTGGTATTGTGCGCAATGTAATACCAGAAATTCACGGCAGATGTAATACCTGCAGTGTACTCTGTTCCCGCGGTTGTCATGTTCTTAGGTCGAGCTGCCGTTGAAAGCGGCCGGCAATACCGCCGGAGCTGCGCTGATGTCGCTGCGCGCAGGGCTCGGACTGGACTTCGGTTTCGCCATCG
>JBCNPS010000622.1:0-3989 GCA_039593235.1 Chitinophaga sp.
GCCAAAAGCTCGCAAACAGACCATGTAAGCGGCCTTGAAACCGGGGCAGATCTCTATCTCACCAAACCTTTCAGTACCAAAGTACTGGCGCTCAATGTAAGGAACCTCATTGCCTCCCGGGAAAAAATGCGGGAGCATTTCAGCCGGCAGCTGCAAACAGCTACCATAATACCGGATGCTTTACCCAACAGCCTGGATAATGCCTTCCTGGAAAAAGTGATGGCATTGGTGGAAGAACATATGGACGATCCCCAATTCGGGGTGGAAATGCTGGCCCGCAAAGTAGCCATGAGCCAGCCGGTACTTTACAAGAAACTGAAAGCCGTCACCAATATGTCGGTGAACGATTTTGTAAAGTCGCTCCGCCTGAAAAAAGCGGCCGCCCTTATACGCACCCGGCAGCATACCGTGTACCAGGTGGCGTACATGGTAGGGTACAACGACCGGAAATATTTCAGCCGTGAGTTCAAGAAACAGTTTGGGAAAACGCCTTCCGAGTTTGCGGAAGCCCCTGATTTGTGAAAAATCCCCCCATTTACTTGGAAAAACCACCCCACCCGGCGGGCGGGGATCATTAGATTTGTTACAAATCCACTGTTATGAAGATCAGACTTTTACTCCTTCTCGGGTTGTTTGGCCTTATGCCCCGCGTATGGGCGCAAACCACCTATACCACTATCATGGACCGGATCAGGTCGGAGCTGCTGTCGCAGGCCAGCAACACCACCACGCTGGACAACAACGTAACCGCTACCCTGGCCACCCTCCAATCCAACGGCTCCTGGCCCGATGTGAACTATGCCTACAGTTCCACCACCTATACGGCGGATGTGCACATCAACCGGGTAAAAACTTTTGCGCAGGCCTATACGAAATCAGCCAGTACGTATTACCATAGCAGTACGCTTTTTACCGCCATGGTGAACAGTCTCACTTACTGGAACACCACCGATCCGCAAAGCTGGAACTGGTACCATAACCAGATCTCCAACCCGCAACGTATCGGCGAGATCCTGATTATGCTGGATACGGCGCCGCAAAGCCTGGGCAGCCTGCGGAGCGCCCTGCTCACACAAATGAACCGTGGCAACCCAACCAGCCAAACCGGCGCCAACAAACTGGATGTGGCTACGCATTTTATGTACCGGGCCTGTCTTACTGCCAATGATTCGCTGATGCAGTATAGCGTGGACCAGGTGTTTTACCCGCTGGTGCTCACCACCAATGAGGGCATTCAACACGACCTCTCTTACCACCAGCACGGGCCGCAATTGTATTTCTTTGGTTATGGTTCCGTATTTGTGGAAGGCGAAACAAAGGTGGCCTATTACCTCCGCGGCACCCCGTATGCACTCTCCGGCGCCCGCTTATCTGTGTTCAGCAATTTTGTACGGAACGGCTTCCTCAAAGCGATGCGGGGGCGTTATATCGATTATGGCACCAATGGCCGCAGCATCAGCCGGGTAAATAATTTAGCCGTTGGCGTTACTGCCCACCTGGAAAAGCTCAAAGTGCTGGATACCACCCATGTTACCGAATACAATGAGAATATAGCGAGGCTGAATGGCACGCAGGCGCCGGGGTACCAGCTTCCTGCCCTCCACTCCCACTTCTGGCGTTCGGATTATACACTGCATCATCGTGCCGGCTACCTGTTTGGCCTGCACATGACCTCCACCCGCACGGCGAAACAGGAAAACGGGAACGGTGAAAATCTGAAAGGGTATTACCTGTCGGACGGGTCCACTCATATTGCCGCCAATGGCAATGAATATTATAATATTCCCCCGGTATGGGACTGGAGCAGGATACCCGGCACTACCGTGCCCTATATCACTACGATTCCGCTGCGTACCTCCTGGGGCGTGAATTTCGGTACCACCACCTTTGCCGGCGGCGTATCGGACTCCCTGTATGGCGTTTCCGCGCTTCAGTTTTCTGATTACAATACGCAGGCACGTAAAGCCTGGTTCTTTTTTGATAATGAAGTGGTTTGTCTTGGCGCCGGCATCAGCTCCACCGCTACCCAACCCATCAATACCACGGTGAACCAATGTCTTCTTAACGGCGCCGTATCTGTCAATGTAAACGGTACGGTAAGCACCATTGCCAACGGTACTTACAATTATAACAATACACTGAAATGGATCACGCATAATGGCATCAGCTATTACTTTCCATCCGGGGGCCAGGTGCAGCTCAGTATGCAATCGCAATCCGGCACCTGGAAAAGTATCAACAACGGCGGCACTACCACTGTGCAAAATATGGATGTATTCCAGCTGTGGTTCAATCACGGTAACGCCCCTACGAATGGTGCTTACGCCTATTATGTATTGCCGGGGCAGAATATGGCCACTTACGACACCACTGCTGTGCGCATTGAGCAGAATACCGCCGCCATGCAGGTAGTGTATCACCGGGGATTGAACATCCGGCAAATGGTATTTTACCAGGCTGGCAGCTTCCATAAAGATTCGCTGACGGTTACGGTAGATCGTCCGTGTACACTGATGCTCCGCGATGTGGGCAGTACCGATGTAAAAGTATCCGTTGCCGATCCGTCGCAATCATCTTCACCGGTAACCATCCTGCTGAACCTGCCCGGTATTCCGCAAACGCGGCAGCTGGTAGCCAGTTTGCCTTCCGGCCCTTATGCGGGTTCCACCGTTACCTACCATGTGAGCAATCAAACGCCTGTTTACAGTTCCGCTGTAATTACCGCGGTGGCCGACGCCTATGTAAGGGGCGGTTCCGTTTATGGCAGTGTGAACTATGGCGCCGAGTCGCTTGTACTGAAACAGGATGCCACCGTAAGCTATACCAGGGAGATATTCCTGAAGTTTAATGTGGGCGCATTACCGGCAGGTGCCAACCAGGTAAAGCTGCGGATGTACGTGAACTACGCCAACACCGGCATTGCTACCGTACCCTGGATAGCGCAATATGTAAGCAACGACAGCTGGACGGAAACCGGCATCACCTATAACAATATGCCCGCAGCCACCAGTGCGGTGGATACCATCATGGGGCGTACCGCGGGGAACTTTGCCGAATGGGATGTTACCAATATCGCGCTTTCGCAGCAGGCTGCAGATGGTGTACTTACTTTAAAACTGGTATCCGGACTGGCAGGCGCCACTACAGATGCCATCTTTAACTCCCGCGAAAACAGCGATTCCACCCGGCGGCCTGTACTTGTTTGCAGCACCGGCAGCACCTTACGCAAAATGATGAACGTAGCTGTAAACGAAGATAAAACCGATGGCGTGAACATCTATCCCAACCCGGCAGGCGCGGTTGTTTATGTAAGTACGGCAGCACACTGGCTGAAAGCTGAAATTCATGATTCGACAGGCAAGGCCATAAAAGCAGAAAGACTGGAAGGCCGGCAACAGTTCGAGATACAACTGGGCGATATCCGGCCGGGAATGTATTTACTGGTGCTCAGCGGACCAGGAAAACAACTGGTAAAAAAGATCGTAAAGATGTAACGGCTTTTTTTAAAAAAGGACAATCATCCTTTGTTGGGTGATTGTCCTTTTTCTTCTACCGCATATTGCTGCAGCCATGCCTTGGCTTCCTCATCGTTACTGAATGATTTCATGGGAATAGGCGGCGCTTTTAACTTAAACAAAATATTCATGATCAGCTTTGCCAGGCCGGGTTTGGATACCATCGCCATAGCAGTATATACATGAGGTAATTGTTCTGTGGAAAATTTCCTTGTTGCTTTATCGGGAACAGGAGAATTGGTAAGATAGATCAACAAAGGAACTTTTTTATCTCCCGTAATTTCTTTTACCAGCCTGATATTATTTGAAATATTTTCTACTGTTCTCAAAATACTTTTGGAGTAGGAATATAAAATGCCCGCCTGCTGATCATAATAGTAATCAGCTATTTCTCCTTTGATAAGGGGGATATTATTGGGAGGGTTCATGCAATGATTATTTTTTGTTCAAATATCCGGTAAAAAATTTATCCCC
>JBCNPS010000623.1:0-3978 GCA_039593235.1 Chitinophaga sp.
CTTTTTGAAATGATTCATCCAGAATTTTTTCAATTTCTTTGGCACTAGACAGATTAGGTTTTGTTTTCAAAAGTCTTGTCAGCATCCAATGCCCATGAACAGAGCTATGCCATACCTCGACCTGTTGCGCACCAATAAATATGTGATAGCGCCGGTGTTGCAATACAATATCAGCGGGCGTACTTTTATCCAGGGAGAATACGATTATATCCGGGGTGAATCGTTGAACGGATCGGATATCACCAAACTCCGTTCGAAAGAGGATGCATTGCATGACCGCATCGGTATCAATCTCAATGCCGCCGCCGGGCTGCCGAAAACTTTTTACCAAACGCAAACTATGCGCTTATTGTTTTCCCACCAGTTTAATGATAACTGGAGAATTATTTCACAGTCGCAGTACACACTGGCGCCCTACAAAACATGGAGCCTGCTTTCTTCCGAAACTTACACCGGTGTGAGTTTTGATGATCAGGGGCAAACAGCGCGCGTGGCCAGCAACACGGCTAACGGCGGAAGAACCTTTGCCTCGCAGGTTTATGTGAATGGCAGGTTTTATACAGGTAGTATAGTGCATGATATTATTATCGGGGGAGATATAACTTCCTCCCGTGATACGCTGCATACCGGTTTTGGTTTGTATACTTTTCCATTGTACCGCGATAAGCTGAACTATGGTGTAGCGGCAGATAGTGTGGCTATCCTCAACCCGGCTATGGGCAGTGCCTTTAAAAATAACCTTACCTATGAAACAGCTTACTTCTATGATCATATCCGTTTGGCGCGTAAGTGGCTGCTGGCAGTGGGACTTCGCTATACCTGGTACAATAATAAAACCATTCAACAGGCAAGTCCTGCTTTGAAACCCAAGGAAAACCTTTACTCGCAGAATGCATTATCGCCAAGGGCCGCGCTTACTTTCCTGGTGGATTCATCTACTTCTTTATACGCATTGTATGACCAGTCTTTTTTACCGCAAAGCGGCTTAAAGGCCGGCAGCCAAATTGAGCCCGGAACAGGCAATCCCGTGGGAGAACCGGTAGATCCGCAACGCAACAATGACATGGAGCTGGGCATCAAAAAGCAATGGTTCGGCAACCGCCTGCTCACTACTATCAATGGTTTTCATACGGTGAAAAGGAATGTGTTGATGAAAGATGTACGCTATGCGGCACTGAACTATAAGCGACAGATAGGGGAATACAGCAGTGATGGGATAGAGGTGGATGTGCTGGGGAATATCGGCAACCGCATTACGCTTACCGCCAACTACACCTTTGTAGATGCACGAATTACGAAGGATACCGTTAATTCACCACTGATCGGCAACAAGCTGCCCGGCACACCCCAACAGCTGATCAATACCTGGGCGCAATACAGTTTCCCGCTGGGAGGCGGCAGGGTACTGGCTTTCAGTGTTGGTCAAAGTACACAGCTGAAAAGATCTACTTACTCAAAAGATACCTACCTGCCTGATTTTACCAGGTGGGATGCCGGCGTTTCCTATAATACCAGCAGGTATTATTTGCGTATCAACGCAGATAACCTGACCAATAAACGGTATATCGAATCCGGCGATATTGGGTTTGATTACCCGATGAGCGGTACCAATTACTTTTTTGTAGAGGGGGCGCCGTTCAGTATAAAATGCACCGTAGGAATAAAACTGTTGTAAAAATTAAAGGAGAGCTATTATGATCACAGCCAGTGCGCTTACAAAAAAATTCAACGACTTTGTGGCCCTTGATCATCTTGATTTACAGGTAGATGCAGGTGAAGTATTTTGTTTGCTGGGACAGAATGGGGCCGGGAAAACCACTACGGTGAACATTTTCCTGGGATTCACAGCGGCTACTTCCGGCACTGCCGCTATAGATGGCATACCGGTGAAGCCGGGCGGTATGGATACCCGTAAGCGGCTGGCATTTATCCCAGAGGTAGTGATGCTTTACCCGCATCTTACCAGTATGGAAAATCTTGATTTCTTCAGTCGCATGGCAGGGTACCGCTATTCACAACGCCAGCTTGGCAACCTGTTGCTGGATGCCGGGCTGGAACCGGCGGCCTTTCATCGCCGGGTAGGGAGCCATAGTAAAGGAATGCGGCAAAAAGTAGGTATTGCTATTGCAGTGGCGAAAAATGCTTCCGCCATTTTTATGGACGAGCCTACTTCTGGTCTTGATCCCAAAGCCACGCTTGAATTTAGCCATATTGTACGTAAACTGGCTGCAGATGGGAAAGCCATATTTATGGCCACGCACGACATCCTGAACGCTGTAAGTATAGGTACGCGTATCGGCATCATGAAAACCGGCCGGTTGGCGCACATCATGCCCAATGAGGGCCTGCAGCCGGCAGTGTTGCAGCAGATCTATATGGATATTGTATGACAAATAATTCCTGGAACCGGGAAGGCATTGCCGGCGTACATCTCCCTAAAGACAAACGTAAAAAGTGACTTTTTGCACATTTTCCGTTGCAAATTATCAGTTAAACCAAAGCGATCTGCCAGTATCTTCGCAGTATGGTGAAATCCCTCCCGGGGGAGGCGCTTGGTAGCTTATTATGCGGGTTTGACATTTTTAAAGAAAGGATACATGCTGCGTCATATAGGGAGAAAAAGAAATTACAGGCATAATTTGCGCCTGGCCGTGCTTTTATGCTTTACGGCAGGAATGGTAAATGCGGCCGGTTTCTTTGCCTTTTCGGTATTGACCACTAATGTAACCGGCCATGCGGCACTGCTGGCGCAGAAGCTGGCAATGGGGGATCTGAGATCGGCGCGAATGGTGGGTTTATGGCTGCTGCTATTTCTTGCGGGCGCTTTTTTTTCAAGTTTTTGTATCGGTAAAAGTGACCAGCACAAACGATTCGGATATACCATACCCATAGTAAGCGAGATCTTAATCCTGCTATTGGTGGCCAGCTTTGGATATACATTCGACCATTCCATTATTAAAACAGAATACTTTGCCGGCAGCCTGCTTTTCGCCATGGGAATGCAAAATGCGTTGGTATCCACTATTTCAGGTTATGTAGTGAGAACTACACATCTTACAGGAATGTTCACCGATCTTGGAATTGACCTGTACACTGTAATATCCGGGGCCGGTAAAAATGGCGCTGTCAGGAAAAAAATAATGCTGCGGCTGGTGATCATCTTTTTTTTCCTGGCAGGGGGAATTGTTGGTGGTTATGCGTTTTTGAAGCTTAAATATTTTACTTTTTATTTACCCGCAGCTATATTGGTAGTGGCAATGTTTTATGATGCTTTTCGTGTAAGGGTTTCTAAAATGATACATCGTATCAGGGTGAGGAGCCGGAAAAATGTAGCCGTTTATTTATAATTGGCTATTTTGATGAGCCCATTGACATCCCGGATCATAATTTTCCTGCCTTTGGTTTCCAGCAAACCGGCTTCCTTAAATTCAGTCAGGATCCGGGTAACATTTTCCCTGGCAGTACCAACAAGACTGGCCAGGTCTTCCCGGCTCATATTTATTTCTATAGGCATGCCTTCCACATAATTCACTTTGTACTTTTCCCGGATAATGATCAATTGCAGCGCCAGCCGTTCCCTTACCGTTTTTTGTGCAAACATGGTCAGGCTGTTAGCCAGCACGGCAAATTCATGGCTTAATGTTTTTAACAACCTGCTGTTGAGCAAAGGAGAATCTTCCAGCGTTCTGAGAAAATCTTCTTTAGGAATGAAGGCAATTTTGCTTTCTTCCATGGCAGCGGCGGAATCCGGGTACCTGTCTTCCGAAAGAACCGCGTGATACCCTATCAGCTGCCCCGTGCCGGCCACGTAGATGATCTGCTCCCTGCCTTCACCATCTACCTTATATTTTTTTACCTTACCCTTTACTATATAAAATATACCGGATGGAAGAGCCCCTTCCCTGAAAAGGATCTCATTTTTAGTATATAGCTGTTCACTTTTATGGGCAGTCAGCATTTCATAAATATCAGGGGGCA
>JBCNPS010000624.1:0-3966 GCA_039593235.1 Chitinophaga sp.
ACCGGCGTTGGTCCCGGTGCGTCCTCGGCAGCAGGCTGCCGGGTAAAGCGTGTCAGCATTACAATACAGGAGATCGCTATCACTACATAACCGATATACGTGAACGCCTGTACGTAACTGATACTGTCTGATTTGAACAGGAAGCCGAACAACATGCCGCCCAGGTTGCCACCTGCGCCAACAATGCCGCTTACCAGCCCTGCATTTTTTTCATTAATAAAAGGTACAATGCCATAAGTAGCGCCGTTGGCCATTTTCAGGAAAAGCGCAAAGCTCAGCATGGCAATGATGGCCACTACCAGCGATCCTGCCTGCGCAAATAATAATAACCCAATACCTTCCGCCAGCAGCATCAGGGCCAATAGCCACCCTTTTCCTCTCATGCCAAACCTGGCGCCCGTTTTATCTGAAATAATGCCGCCCAATGCCCGTGCAAACAGGTTCATAAAACCAAAGATGCCGGCCCAGAACCCTGCGCTGCCCTGCGAAAGTTGAAAAGTATCTACAAAATGTAATGACGCTACATTGTCAAAAGTGATCTCCATGCCGAAGCACATACCGTATGCCAGCGTAAGCGCCCAGATACGCCAGTCGCCTAATACAGACCAATCCGTTTTACTATCTTTCTTGTTATATCCTATCTCATCAAAATTCCCGTTGGGCGTATCTTTCGTGTAACGGTAATACAGGTAGGCTACACCAAGCATCATGAGCCCGGGTAGTATCATCGCATACCGCCATGCTTCCTGTTTGGTATAACCAAAACCAACAATCGCAGCAAATATTACCGGCATCACCATGTTGGTAACGCCTCCACCCAGGTTGCCCCAGCCACCGGTAACTGCATTGGCGGTGCCTTTGATGGCAGGGGCAAACATAAGGGAGGTGTGAAACTGCGTAATAACGAAAGAACCTCCAATAACGCTGATGGCTAAACGGAATAGCAGGAAGGAGGTGTAATCTTTTGATAATCCTACCAGGAACACCGGTAATGAACCTACCAGCAGTAGACGGATAGCGGTTTTGCGTGGCCCCCAGGTATCACAGAGGCGGCCAATGATCAGCCTTGCTATAATAGTACCGGATACGGAAGCAATAATGATATTGCCTACCTGCGATTTTGTTAAGCCAAGATCCGCGCGGATGGTAGGCATCAGCGGCGCTAACCCGAACCAGCCAAAGAAACACACAAAGAACATCAGCCACGTAATATGAAACGTGCGCATCTGTATAGTATCAATACTGAATATTTTTAATTTTTCTAAAGGAGCAGCCATGTGTAATGTTTTACAGGTTATTTAATCAGGAATTGGGGCCGGATGTTAACGGAGATATAGGCCCAGTTACTGTTCGGAGCAGCGTTTTTTACATTTTTAACAGTAGGGGAAGATAAGGTGGCAGTACTCCAGAAATGGCTGTAGCCTGCTTCCAGCCCTATCATTTTGGTAAGCGTGTAATTTGCTGTTACATCTGCTTCGGTCCCAAACTGTTTATTCATGCCTGTTACAGTTGCTGCGCTGAAAAACTCATGTACATCACCGGTTAATGCCCAGCGGTCGCCCGGTTTTAGTTTTGTTTTTATGTAATAATCCTGTAATCCTTTATTGCCAAAGCCACTGGCTACATAGAAATAATCCATATTACCCCAGAACTTATGCGGTGTGCCGTACAACGGGTCAAAATCAGGACTGGTATAATCCGCACCCGCTCCTGCACTGAGTACTTTATTCACACTGTAAAAGAAAGACCCGGAAAGTAAACTGCCGCTCACCGTTTGTCCGTTCCCGTTGGTACCAAACTGGTGATACGCGGCAGCTGTATAGGTAAATCTGTTGAATGCCTGTGTATAAAATAATCCTGTGGTCATGCGGGTATTCACGGCTCCTTCATAGGTTTTCACCGCCACATGCTCTACGCTGTCGATATGGTATTTTGAAAACTGGTCGGCCAGGAAAAGGAAAGATAAATTCCCCTCCTTCAACTTCCTGGATACATATGCATACTCCAGGCTTTTGTACATATTTCCGCCGTTGGTGTTTGCCGTATAGTTACCCGGAGGTGTAGCATTGTAGATACTGCCGCTGGCATTTTCTTTATTTTGGTTGAAAGCAGCGCCTATATGGAAGATCCAGGCGTTGCTTTCATACTTTAGTATCGCTGCATCATGCCGGCGGCCCTGCTGCAGCCAGTCGAGGTTGCCAAGCAACCGGCTGTCGTCGTACACCAGTTCCTGCCGGCCAATTTTCAGCGAAAGACTTTTATTTTTTACTACTGTATCTGTCAGTAATATTTCCGCCCATGCTTCATGCAGCATAAACCCGTTGTTATCCGGGGTAGTAGTGCGGTTAATGGTAGATCCGTCCTGTCCCCAAACGCGTACGTCCTGCAGGGTTAGTCCCAGTTTAATGCGGTAGGCGCTGAAGCCTGCCGTTAACCGGGTACGCTGGGAAGTGAAAAAGGCGGGGGCGGCGCCCTCCGGTTGGGGGGATCCTTGTCCGTTACGTAGCTCGGTGCGGGTTCTGAGTTGTGCCCCGAGTGTGAATTGCGCATAACCGTACTGTGATAATAACAGTCCGGGAAGTATCAGTGATACCTTGCCTGGAAACCATTTTTTCATGTAACTTTGGTTGATTTTGAATGAGCCAATCATTTCAGGTCAGAAACCCGGTTAGCCTGCCAGCTGCCGGGTTTCGTTTGTTATATTATACACCGGCCATCTCCATCTCAGCCGCTACGCCTATATATACCATGTCGTCCACGATTTTTACAGGGTAGGTGGTGAGGGAACATTCATGCTCGTCGGACAGGCAACGGCCGTCTTTCAATGAGAATGTTTTTTTATGAAAAGGACAGGCTACTTTAGGCTCATCTTTTACGGTGCCGGTCATGCCACGGCTGAGCGCCATCTGCTGGCGGTGCGGGCAAAGGTTCTGGGTGGCATACCATTCGTTTCTGCGGGCAAAAAAGAAGAGGGCAATCTGCTCCTCTTTATACTTTACGCAAACGCCGCCATTGGTAGGTACATCCGATGTTTTGCAGGCAAGGAACCAGCTGATGGTAGTAGTGTGAGTAGTAGACATAGCAGTGTTTTTTTTGTGTAAAGAATTTATTTCCATTCTGCGGCTTTCTTCTGGGCACGCATCGATTCAAATTTTACGGTCGGGTCTTTGTCGGCCGGGGCGTTTACAAAGTGGGAGAAGCGCTTGCGCAGCTCAGGATTTTCTACTACTTCGCGCCATTCGCATTTGTAGTTGTCTACCAGGAACTGCATTTCTGTTTCGAGCTGGGAGGCAATACCAAGACTATCATTCACCACCACATTGCGTAAATAATCCATCCCGCCGTCCAGTTTGTTGAGCCAGGTAGCGGTACGTGTGAGCGGATCGGCTGTTTTGATGTAGAACATCAGGAAGCGGTCGATATATTGGATGCAGGTTTCGCTGTCGATGTCTGCTGCCAGTAATTGTGCATGCTGGGGTTTGGAACCGCCGTTACCGCATACATACAGGTTCCAGCCTTTTTCGGTGGCAATGATGCCGAAGTCTTTCGACTGTGCCTCTGCACATTCGCGGATACAACCGGATACCGCCGATTTAATTTTATGCGGCGCGCGCAAACCACGGTAGCGTTCTTCTATCCGGATGGCAAAGCTCACGCTGTCGTGCAACCCGAAGCGGCACCAGGTAGAGCCCACGCAACTTTTTACCGTGCGGAGCGCTTTGCCGTAAGCATGGCCGCTTTCAAAGCCGGCTGCAATCAGTTCTTCCCATATATTGGGCAGGTCGCTGAGGTGTGCGCCGAACAGGTCGATGCGTTGCCCGCCGGTGATTTTCGTATAGAGGTTATATTTAGTACCGATCTGGCCGATCACAACCAGTTTCTCGGGCGTAATTTCCCCGCCCGGGATCCTTGGTACTACGGAATAGGTACCGCCTTTCTGGATATTGGCGAGGTAGCGGTCGTTGG
>JBCNPS010000625.1:0-3955 GCA_039593235.1 Chitinophaga sp.
AAAAGGCAAAAGCCTGGAAGACATGATGGCTTACATCGATGAAAATGGTAACATCTCCTCTACTCCACCGGACCCAAGCAGGAAAAAGGAGATCAATGTGGAAGATATTCAGCTCGGTCCCGGCAGGCAATTGCCTGAAGAGCCGGCGGACCCAATCCGCAAAGGTGTGGTAAAGTTTTTCAATGAATCCAAAGGTTACGGTTTCATTATCGATCAGCAAACGCAGGACAGCGTGTTTGTACACATTAACCAGCTGACTGAGCCGATCAAGGAAAAGGATAAAGTAACTTTTGAAGTGGAGAGAGGACAGAAAGGTCCAAGTGCTGTTAATGTAAAGAAAGAAGTAAAAAGCTAAACTGTAAAGGGTATGGCTTTATTGAAATAAAAAAATCTGAGCGGTTACCGGTAATCGCTCATTTTTGTGCGTGGTTGATGCTGAGCCGCCTTCCAAAAAAAATACAGCGTGCCAAATCCACTGAAAAAATTCTTCCAGCGCCCTATTATCTGGCTTTCCAACAGGTTTTCTTCACAGCCTGACAAATTACAGGTATTCGCTTCCCTGTCACAACTCCAGGAGGAAATCCTGAAAGGCAACCGCCAAAAGGGACTCATTGTACCCTTCGATTACGAACATAGCCGCTTCATTATTTTCTCCGACCAGCATAAAGGCGGTAAAGACGGAGCGGATGACTTCATGGCCGCGGAAGACAACTTCGTAGCGGCACTCCGGTATTACTACGATAAAGGTTATACCCTTATCAACCTGGGCGATTGCGAAGAACTGTGGGAATGCCCGCCGGCTACCGTGATCCGCGAATACCGCAACACCCTGCTGGAAGAAGCCCGCTTTTTGCAACAACAGCGTTACTTCCGCGTGTTCGGCAACCACGACCTGGAATGGCATTACGCTGTACCAAGACAACAATTCCTGAAGAATATTTTCGGGAAGAAACTGAAAGTATATGAAGGACTGATCCTTCAAACCAGGTACCAGGACCACGATTACCGCATTTACCTCACCCACGGGCACCAGGGCGACCTGCGCAGCGATGGCAACGCTTTCAGCAAATGGTTTGTAGCCGCCATATGGACACCCGTACAACGGTTCTTTGATATCCGCATGGATACGCTCTCCGACTCTTTCGACCTGGCCGACCGTCACAATATCATGATGTATGAATGGAGCATTCAGTATAAAAAAACATTCCTGATCTCAGGGCATACCCACAAACCGGTATTTGCCTCACTGGATCATATTGATAAGCTCACGAAGCAACTGGATAAAGCCCGCGCCCAGGGAGATGCAGAGCAGGTAAACATCTTACAAAAAGCCTTGGCAGCACGACAGGCAGAATATGCAGGTAAACAACTGGTAAAAACAATGGCGCATCCTTCCTACTTCAACACCGGTTGCTGTTGCTTCAGCGACGGGGATATTACCGGGCTTGAAATAGCTGATGGCGCTATCCGGCTGGTAAAATGGAAGAAAGACGCACAGGGGAACTCCCGGGTGGTACTCGAAGAATCCCCCTTGTACTATTTATTTGATCAGATGACCTGATCGGCTACAGCCTGCCGCACCGGCGTATGCTGCGCCTGCTCCAGGAAAGCCTGCTTTACCACTTTGGCCGTTTTATGATCGCCCGTATGACTCCACCCCGGAGGCATTACAATGTATAACAGCTTATTTTTTATACCCGGCGCTTTCCGCACATCCTTCCATAAACCATATAGTTCCCCGAAATAAACATCCAGGAAATTGTTGGGATTCATTTCTCTTGAAATACCATACTCAATTTCCATATCGCGCTTTTCATGCTGGAAGGTGCCAAACACTTTATCCCAGATATTAAGCAGGTTGCAGAAATTGGTATCCATGTACAAAGGATTTTTTGCATGATGCACCCGGTGATGCGATGGCGTAAGAATTATCCTGTTCAGGAAGCCAAGCCGCCCGTCTTTAATAAGGTTCTCTCCCACGTGAATAAAGGACCCCCAGGTACCATCGATGAACATGATGATAAAAAGCAAGGGAGGATTCACTCCCATCAGGATACAGATGCTGGTACGGATCACATCAGCATACGGCGCTTCCAGGAAAAAGTGCGCATAGGTAACCGAAAGATTCATAGTTTGAGGCGCATGATGCGTAGAATGCAGGCACCAGAACAAACGTACTTTATGGCCATAATAATGATAAATAAAGTGAGAGAACTCCCAGATCACGTACCCGTAAATAAACCAATACCATTTAAGCGACGTATTAAACAAGGCATACTTCTCCAGTAATCCAATACAAAATGCTACTGCTGCAATAGAAATAAACCGGGAAATAAACCGGTTCGCCACGAAGATGAAAAAAGGCATTTTATAATCTTCGATCTTAAACTTCTTGTAAAAAATGGCCCTTCCTATTTCCAGCAACAGGAGAAAAGGCACCAATGGCGATATAACGGAGAAGATCCCGTTCAAGGTAAGGAGTACCTTATAATTCCCCGTTTTACATATTTCAATGAGTTGTGTGATTCCCAGGAACCCTAAGATTTCCCTGAATACTGTTTCAATAACAACCATAACGCGCTTTATTTAGTTCACTTTGTAGGTACAAAATACAACTTTGTATGAACAAAGTATACAAAATACCTTCTTTTTTTGAAAATAAGGGAGAGCCCGGTACCGGGGTGCATCGCCGGAACCACCGCCTGATGGGCGTAAATCCGTATATTTACAGCCGGAAGACCCAAAAATATTTTATGGAAGAGGCGACAAACTAAAGCGCATTGTTGAGGCGAGAATGAAGCTCAGATCCCGCTTTGAGGAGAAGATGCGGCTTACCCCATCGGTGGCCGACAACAAACCGCAGGGCAGCGGTAACCCTAACCGGCATGGCATGCCGGTAATACCAACAGGGCAAACCATCACGCATAAATGGCCGGTACTGGACCTGGGAATACAGCCCGAAATTGAAACAGCGGAATGGCAGCTGATCCTGGACGGCGCCGTGGAGCACCCGGTTACGCTTAGCTGGGCCGACTTCCTCGCATTACCCCAAACAGCGGATACCTCTGATTTTCACTGTGTAACCACCTGGTCAAAGCTCAATATGAACTGGGTAGGCGTACGGTTGCTGGATCTCGCCGCACTGGTGCAGCCAATGGACACGGCCACGCATATACTTTGTTACGGTTACGACGACTATACCACCAACGTATCGCTGGAAGAGGCGCTGAAACCCGATGTATTGCTGGTACATACCTATGAAGGGGCGCCTTTGCCCAAAGAACATGGCGGCCCGGTAAGGATGATCACTCCTGAATTATACGCCTGGAAGGGCGCCAAATGGATACACCGTATACAATTCCTCACCGCCAACCGGCTGGGCTTCTGGGAGGAAAGAGGCTATTCCAATACTGCTTATCCCTGGAGGAGCGACCGATACAGCTAATTTTTTATAAACTTCACCAGCGACGGCACTAATTTGCCCGCCAGCGGCAAGGGGGGTGTTTCCCCCTGCGAAGCTGCTGCAGCGGCTTTTAGCGTATGCGTCATCCCCGTGATCATCAGCAATTGGGAGCCAGGTTTGCAGTTATGCAGTATATCCGCCTGCACCGGTGGCACCTGGGTGTCGCTGGTACCGCCAACAACCAGGAAAGGCATTTTTACGGCAGGCAGCATTGTACAGGGATCGTAGTGAAAAGTACTTTTCCAGAAGGTATACAGCGAAGGGTTAAAAATAGTACTGAGCGCCGCCGGCACCTGTTGGGGATCCCTTCCTTCCCGCAGCTCATTTAACGTAACCGTTACCGCATCATACAGTGAATCCGCCAGCATTGGCTTTAACTGCGCCAGTAATACTTTATCCATACATTCGCCGGGGCCGGATAAAGAAACCAGGCGGTTGAAATTCCTCCGGCCGGCCGCCATAAGACCAATTAAAGCGCCTTCACTATGCCCT
>JBCNPS010000626.1:0-3939 GCA_039593235.1 Chitinophaga sp.
GAACAGCAGATGAATGAACTGCTGGCTGAGTACCTGCTGGAAAACCCGTCCGACGCGAAAATCGTGGTCGGCAAGATTATTGATGCGGCGCGTCAAACAAAAGACTGGGATGGCTTCACCGGCCCGGGTGCTTTTGACCCGCTTAAATAAACGTAAATCAGCTTAAATAACAACCATAACACAATGAAGAACAGGAAAGCATTTTTACTGGCAGTATTAGGAATGTGTGCAGCTGCACAGGCGGTAAAAGCCCAATACCCTACTATTCCAAAACGTATCCAGGATTCCAGTGAAGCCGCATTGAAAGAAGCACAACGGCTTTCTGATGAGGCATGGGCAAAAGCATTACCCATTATTCAGCAGGATGCTGTTCACGGCAAACCGTACATTCCATGGGCTACGCGTCCTTATGATCTGCCGCAGGCGGATATCCCGGCCTTTCCCGGCGCAATGGGCGGCGGCGCGTATTCGTTTGGAGGCAGGGGAGGAAAAGTATATGTGGTAACCAGCCTGGAAGACCGTGGCCCCGGTACCTTGCGTGATGCCTGTGAACAAGGCGGGGCACGCATTGTAGTGTTTAATGTGGCCGGCATTATCCGGCTGAAAAGCCCGTTGATTATCCGGGCGCCCTATATTACTATTGCAGGGCAAACCGCGCCCGGCGACGGCGTTTGTGTAGCGGGTGAATCTGTTTGGATCAACACACATGATGTAGTATTACGCTACATGCGCTTCCGCCGCGGCGAAACTTATGTGGGCCGCAGGGATGATGCCCTCGGTGGTAACCCCGTTGGAAATATCATCATAGATCACTGCTCTACCAGCTGGGGCCTGGATGAAAACATCTCCATCTACCGGCATATGTATAACGCAGGCGATGGCTCGCAGGATCAGAAACTGGCAACGGTAAATGTAACCATACAGAACACTATTTCCGCTGAAGCACTGGACACGTACAACCATTCCTTCGGCAGTACATTGGGCGGCGAAAACGCTACTTTTATGCGCAACCTCTGGGCATGCAACACAGGGCGTAATCCATCTATCGGCTGGAATGGCGTGTTTAACTTTGTAAACAATGTAGTGTTCAACTGGCGCCATCGCTCCGCCGATGGATCAGACTACCGGGGCATGTTCAATATGATTAACAACTACTATAAACCCGGTCCTATTACACCAAAAAATGAACCGGTGGGCCATCGCATCCTGAAGCCGGAATCCGGCCGCAGTAAGCTCGGTTATCATGTGTACGGAAGGGCATATGTAAACGGCAATATCATGGAAGGATATGATAAGGTAACGAAAGATAACTGGGACGGCGGTGTACAGGTGGAAGAAGCATCCAATGCCGGACCCTACCGGGATAGTATGCGCGTTACCAAGCCTTTTCCCATGCCTTCCTTTCCTGTGATGTCGGCAAAAGAAGCGTTCGACTATGTATTGAAAAATGCAGGCGCTACACTGCCGAAACGTGATGCAGTAGATACCCGCATCGTAGAGCAGGTACGTACCGGCAAGATACAGTACAAAGACAATTCCGCTACAGATGTGGGCAGCGAATTTCTTAAACGCCGCCTCAGCAGCGAATCTTATAAAGATGGTATCATCTCCGATATCAGCCAGGTGGGCGGATACCCTGTGTATAAAGGCACTCCTTATAAAGACAGCGATGGAGATGGAATGCCGGATGATTGGGAGAAGAAGCATGGGTTAAATCCAAATGACCCGGCAGATGCGTCAAAGCTCGCCAGCAACGGTAATGGGTACACGAATATTGAACAATTCCTGAATCATTCGTAATTATAAATGCTTATTAATAACTTGGAATTTATGACCAGGGATCTGATAAAATTTATGAAGAAGGGTGGTATACTGTTGCCCGGCGTTTTCCTTTGGTGTCATACCTCACTGTTCGCCCTGCAGACCGGTAGCCGTGAAGACAGCGCCTACATCCGCGTAGCTAATCAACGCGCAGATAAAATTGTGGCCACATTAGGTGTTGCACAAGCAGACTGTGCCCTGCTGGTAAGAGATGTGATAGCCGGGCAATACCGCCACTTAAATGAAATACAGGTACAACGGGACCAGGACATAAAATCCGCCCGGGAGAAATTTGCGGATGATAAACCTGCACTGGCAACACATCTGAAAGAAATAGAAGATGCAAATAATCAAACGGTGGAACAACTGCACACCGCGTATTTATCAAAGCTGTCGGCCTACCTGAACCCTCAGCAGGTAAACCAGGTAAAAGATGGTATGACCTATGGCGTGTTGCCGCTTACTTATCGCGTGTATAATGATATGTTGCCCAACCTCACCACTGAACAGAAGGCGCAGATCATGGCATGGCTGGTGGAAGCGCGTGAGCATGCCATGGACGCCGGATCATCAGAAAAGAAGCATCAATGGTTCGGTAAATATAAAGGCAGGATCAACAATTATCTTTCATCCGCAGGTATTAACATGAAACAGGCGGAAGAAGAATGGAAAAAAAGAAAAGCCGCAACCGCAAATTAGCAGTCGGCCTCCTGGATTAAAAAGACGCAATGAAGAAAAGCCTGATCATCAGTTTTTGTTTAATAGCAACAAGCGCTGTATCGCATGTTACAGCGCAAAAGAAACCCAAACCGGTACCGCCGGTGGCGCTGAACGCCACCGGCAAACTGGTATATACACCAGACTCGCTGGGTAACCGTATACCGGATTTTTCTTACGCCGGTTATATGGCTGGCGAACAGCCTGTGCCGGATGTACCGGTTCGTATAGTGGTCCCTGTTATAAAAGGCGATGCCACTCCGGCTATACAGGAAGCCCTGGATTACGTGGCGGCATTGCCTGCGGATAAACAGGGCATCCGCGGGGCGGTGCAACTACAGCAAGGTAATTACCACCTGGAAGGAGGCCTGCTGATCCGTTCATCCGGCGTAGTGCTGAGAGGGAGTGGCATGGGCGCCGATGGTACCATCCTTACGGGAGAGGGCCGAAACCGGCAAACGCTGATCCGTATTGCTGGGCAGCCGGACCGTACAACAACCCCCGCTGTTAAAATTACAGACGCCTATGTACCAGTTAATGCCCGCATCATTCATATAGCAGATACAAAGGGATTCAAAGCAGGCGATAAAGTGATGGTACAACGCCCTTCTACACGGGAATGGATACACGAAATTGGCATGGAGCATCAGGGAGGAGGCATTACCACGCTGGGATGGAAACCCGGTGAGCGCAACATTACATGGAACCGGACCATAACAGCAGTAAACGGCACAGCCATTACACTGGATGCGCCGCTTACCACTGCATTGGACACAGTTTATGGCGGCGGTACCCTGGCAGGGTACAATTGGCCGGGGCGTATCAGTCGGACCGGTGTAGAACACCTGCGTTGCCGTTCCGTATACGACACCCTGAACCCGAAAGATGAAGCGCATCGTTGGATGGCCATCACCCTGGAAAATGTATGCGATGCATGGGTACGGCAGGTAACGTTTGAACATTTTGCCGGCTCTGCTGTGGCGGTGCTGGAAACAGGCCAACGCATCACCGTGGAAGATTGTAAGTCACTGGCGCCCGTATCGGAAACCGGTGGGCAACGCCGTTATACTTTTTTTACCGCAGGGCAGCAAACGCTTTTCCAGCGTAACTATGCGGAAAACGGGTACCATGATTTCGCGGTTGGTTTTTGCGCACCCGGACCTAACGCATTTGTGCAATGTGATGCACGTCTGACTTTGATTTTCTTCGGCGCCTTCGACAGCTGGGCCTGGTTCAACCGGTGCAGGAAGTAGCTCTGGTCCTTGGAAGGGTCCAGGCCCTTGAGGAGTTCGTGCCGCCCCGATAACAATCTGGACAGTGCATTCATGAAGAAAAAGATTTTCAATAAATTGGATTTCATTTTCGACTACGCTGATTCTACTGCAAGCGGAAGATTGGGAC
>JBCNPS010000627.1:0-3903 GCA_039593235.1 Chitinophaga sp.
ACAGAACTGAGGAATAACCTAAATTCCGTTTCATTTTTTGTAAAGAGATCGAAGTGATAATCGATCAGTTTATTGAGCCTTGCCTTCAGGTCTTTTTCAGAGATGTCTGCGAACAGGTCGTTGCTTGTTTGGGCTTTCAGTTGTAAAGAAGCTTCCCGCTTTAAGGAAGATGTTCCGGTAAAATAACGGTAGGCCGTAGCTTTGGAAATGCCGGCTTCTTTAGCCACGAGTTCCACACTGATCTCTTTCCCTTGTAATAGCAGCGTGTTAGCCACTGCCAGCAACTTTTCCCTGGTCTTTAATTTTTGCTCCACCCTGCCATTGTCCAATGATAATTTACCCATGATGTTTGAATGATGAGGTAAAGATAGTACTTTCGTGAGACAAAAGTCTCATTAATAATGAAGCAACAATTAAAAGTAAGAGGAATCAACATGGTATTCGATGATCATGGGAGGGGGGAGGTAGTGGTATTTGTGCACGGGCAGCCGTTTAACCGCAGCATGTGGGATCAGCAGGTGGCGGTTTTCAAAACCGGCAGACGGTTGATTATACCTGACCTGCGGGGATATGGAGAAAGCAGTATTCCTTCCGGCACTACGCTGCTGGATGAACTAGCGCTGGATCTCATTCATTTGCTGGAGGCATTGCAAATTACAAAGGCCACTTTCGTTGGATTGTCCATGGGCGGGCAGATACTTTTTGATTTGTACCGCTTAGCGCCGCAGTTGTTTCACGCCATGGTGCTGGCAGACACGGATGCGAAAGCAGAAAGTGCAGGAAGCTACGAGGCACGGTTGCAGCTGGCTGATCATTTAGTGGAAAAAGGAATGTCTTTTTATACCGCGCAACACCTGCACCGGTTTCTCGGTAAAAAAACGATGGCAACGCAACCCGTGGTAGTGAAGCACCTGCGTGAAATGATGGAAAGCACGAACCCGCAGGGCGCTGCTGCGGTGCAAAGGGGCCGGGCGGAAAGAAGGGATCATACGGCTATGCTGCCGCATATTCACTGCCCTGTGCTGATCATAGTAGGGGAAGAAGACGGGTTTACACCAATAGCCGTGGCGGAGGGCATGCAAGCACAGATCAGTGGCGCGCAACTGGCGGTGATAAAGGAGGCCTCACATATGCCCAACATGGAACAGCCGGAAATATTTAATCATCACCTGGCATTGTTTTTACAAACAAATGCATAGCCCCGTTATTCATCTCCATAAAAAACTAACTTTCTAAATTATTTTATTATCTTTAGGGGAGATATTCATCTTCCTGCCTTTATTCATTCCATACATCTTCCCTTTATTCATTCCATGGAACTTTTTGAGCAATAAACCAGTTTAAAAACCAACACCTGATTTGCTATGAAAAAAAAGGGATTTCTGATCGACATGGACGGCGTCATCTACAAAGGCAGCGAACCTATTCCCGGGGCTGTAGAATTTATTAACGGGCTGAGAGATAAAGGGCTGCCCTTTCTTTTTCTTACCAACAACAGCCAGAGAACCAGCAGGGACATATGTTATAAGCTGAACAAAATGGGCTTTAAGGTAAATGATACCGATATTTTCACCTGCGCGATGGCTACCGCCAGATACCTGGCCTCAAAAAAAGAAAACGGTACGGCATACGTGATCGGCGAAGGAGGTTTGCTGACCGAGTTGTATAATGCTGGTTATTCTATTGTAGATGATCAGCCGGACTATGTGATTATCGGGGAAGGAAGAACTATCATGCTGGAATCGGTAGACAAAGCGATCAACATGATCATGAAAGGCGCTAAATTAATTGCTACCAACCTGGATCCCAACTGCCCCATGGGCGATGGTAAGTACAGGGCCGGTTGCGGCGCTTTAGTGGCGATGCTGGAATTTGCCAGTGGTATCAAGGCTTTCAGCGTGGGTAAACCCAGCCCGGTGATGATGCGTATGGCGCGCAAAGCGCTGCAGCTTACCACAGATGAAACCGTGATGATTGGCGATACCATGGGAACGGATATCCTGGGCGCCGGCTCCATGGGCTTTACTACGGTGCTTACTTTATCGGGCGTAACCCATGAAAGCGATCTTGCACACTTTGGCTATTCACCTGATTTTATTATTAAGTCGGTGAAAGACCTGCTGGATGAAGAGTTGTTTATGAAAGTGATGGGGGCGCCTGCTTTTGCAGAAGCGTATTAAAATAATTTACAGGGGCGCTTTGTATAGCGCCCCTGCTTTTATTACTGATGGTAAGCTGCGGCAAAATCTTTCGCAAAATGATGCAGGGAATCAATGCTACCGACGGCGTTATGCCGGTGTTGCCGGTAACTGTGCAGCAGCTTATCTTCTCTCAATGCCACGCCGATTTCCAGTACATATACGTTCGCCATTTGCTCCGTGAGCCCGTTCTGCATCAGGCCATATAACAGCTCGTTGTCGGGGAATCCTATCCATGCCAGCTCCGGCCGGCCGATAGCGGCACCCAGTATGGCGGCCACTTCAGCGCCGGTGATTTCATGTCCAATATAACGTATATGCTTTCCCGTGAACGACAGCGTATCCATCGCTGCTGCGGCCACCATGGCAATATCGCGGGGATGGGTAAGCACCATGTTTACGGAGGCATCAAAATTATTACCGATAATGCCCTGTTGTTTTATCATAGGAATGCTGCCAAAGAAATTGGTGTAAAACATCCCGGGCCGGAGGTGTAGTACATGCGTACCCGTTAGTTCATTCAGTTTTGCTTCCACGTAGTGGTTAGCTCCCGCAGGTCCCGCGCCGTTTGCCAGGTGAGCGCCTACACTGCTGAGGTTTACCACATGGCCTACGCCGTTTTCAGCAATGGCCCTGGCATAGTTGTCTCCCACGTTGCGCATATACTGCGGGATGTCCGCCGCCTGGAAAGCAGGCGGTATCATGGTGTATACGGCATCGGCGCCTTTAAAGGCGTTGCGGAGAAAATCCGGATCGTCAACGGATCCGATGGCCGGGATGGCCTGCAAGGCTTCAATAGCTTTTATCCTTTCGGGATTATGGCTTACAATGGTTACGGTATGCCCGCCGGCAATTAAGTGCTGCGCCAGTGGCAGGCTGATATTTCCTAACGATCCTGTTAAGGTGATTTTCATAATTTGTTTGTTTATTTGTTGCTTGCACAAAAGTAGATTTGTACTTACTTTTGTACAAGTACTTACCCTAAAGTATGTATCATGACGAAAGTAAAAGAAGCCTCTGTTATACAGGCCAACAAGCAGGCCGCATTCAATGAATGCCCCGTCACTTACGTGATGGAGAAGATTGGCGGCTACTGGAAGCCCATCATCCTGTTTCAATTATTATCTGGTGAAAAACGTTACAGCGACCTGAGAAAAGGCATTCCCGCTATCACGGAAAAAATGCTGATCCAGCATCTCAAACAACTGGAAGCGGATAACCTGGTAGTACGTATAGCCAAACCCGTAGTACCGCCCCATGTTACCTACCGCTTAACAAAAACAGGCGCCAACCTGAAGCCTGTTTTGTACGCCATGGCAGTATGGGCGGTATCAGACAGTAAAGAAAATTCAAAAGTATTTGCCAGGAATCTGAAGAACTTCCCCGGCATTCATTAAACCCACCTCATCATGAAAAAGATCCGCGCCCTGTTCCTGCTATGCAGTATGCTTATTACAGGATATTACAGCCACGCACAAACAGCCACCTTACGGGAAGGCGCCCACAATTTTACCCTCCAGTGGATTGGATGGGATAACCCGGCAGTTCATACACTCTCACTTCCCCGCTGCTGTGCGTAATCAGCAGCTGCCCTTGTATATTTACCCGTACCAGTATAATATCCCCGCCATAATCAACAATAGTAGTAGCATCTGTGGTGGGGTCCCCGGCAAAGTTATAAGCCCTGATATCGCATCCTTCCGGC
>JBCNPS010000628.1:0-3902 GCA_039593235.1 Chitinophaga sp.
TTTACCTTGCGGATCTAATAATTCTTTCAGTGGCATCACATTGATATGTGCAGTAAAAGTCATTGTGCTAGAAATTTTGCCGCAAACCTACATCAAAAAATCCAGAATGTTAAACCGCTTCTATTTTCGGCGGTACTACTACCGATAATATTACGTAACAAATAAATATAAAAGGAACGGCGGCGAATTGCAGGAATGGTATGCTTACAATGGTAAGGAGGATCAGCAGGAAACGGGGCCAGTTGGCGGCCAGGCTTTTGCTTTTGAACTTCAGACTGATCATGGGAATTTCGGCCACCATCAGGTAACATAGCAGGGCAATGGCGATATACAGCACCCAAATGTTCTGGAACCAGTGCGCCAGGTTGAACGGGTTAAATAAAACGATCATGGGGAAAGAGGCTACCAGCAGGGCTACTGCAGGAGTAGGCACCCCAATGAAATTTTCCGACTGCCGGGTATCTATATTGAACTTAGCGAGGCGATAGGCGGCGAAACAAGGCACCAGTAAGGCCGGGGCCAGGTTTATAACAGACACATCAAAAACATCGGGTTGCTGAAAATAGGCGCTGCGGAGGAGACGGTACAGCATCATGCCCGGTACCACGCCAAAGGTAACTACATCTGCCAGCGAATCCAGTTCTTTTCCCATAGGGCCTGATACCCTGAGGAGGCGGGCTACCATACCATCAAAAAAATCAAAGATCCCTGCAATCACCACCAGGGCGGAAGCCCAGTATACCGGTTCAGGGCTGATAATCGTATAGTCGGCGCCGTTAATCTCTGCACGGTATTCAGGAGCGTGCAGTATGCAGATAATGGCCAGCGCACCGCAAAAGAGGTTACATAGGGTAAGAATATTCGGTAATTGTTTCATTAACTATGATTATGATGATTTGTGATGATCCCGGTGAGCGAAGATAGAATATTGTCTTTTAATCTTTGCTTACCAGGATCATCATAAAAAATCATCACTGTTATTTTGCCATCAGGGCTTCAATTTCGTCGGCAGTGATGGGAATATTCTTCATCAGGTCTACATTACCTTCAGCGGTGAGCCAGATATTGTTTTCGATGCGTATACCCAGTTGTTCTTCTTCAATATAAATACCTGGTTCGATGGTCATTACAGCACCCACCGGGATAGGCTGATGGAAAGAAGGTCCGAGGTCGTGCACATCCACACCGAGGTGATGAGAAATGCCATGGTACAGGTATTTGCGATAGGCCGGTGTTTCCGGGTCCTGGTTTTTTACCTGTTCTTCCGTGAGCAATCCTATTTTTATGAATTGTTTAGTGGCTTCCTCTCCTACCATTTCGTGGTATTTGGCAATGGTAATACCCGGGCGGAGAATGGATTTGGCATAGTTATGCAGATGCAGGCAGGCATCATATACCTGGCGCTGCCGCGGTGAAAACTTGCCATTTACAGGCACTGAGCGGGTAAGATCGGCATTATATCCGCCATATTCCGCACCAAAATCCATCAGGATCACTTCCCCGTCTTTACACTCCTGGTTATTGGAAATGTAATGAAGGGTACGTGCGCGGTCGCCGGAGGCGATGATGGAACCATAAGCTTCGCCGGCAGAGCGGTTACGCAGGAACTCGTGCAAAATTTCCGCATGGATCTCATGTTCCCATACACCAGGTTTAATAAATTTCAACAGGCGGCGGAAAGCTTTTTCCGTGATATCCATAGCTTCCTGCATCACTTTAATTTCTTCCGGTGTTTTTACTGCGCGCAATTCTTTAAAGATAACGGCTGCACGCAGGTAGTTATGCAGGGGATAGCGTTCTTTCATTTCCTGTGCATAACGGTAATCCCTTACCGGTACCAGGTTTGCCTTGCGGTTATTTTCGTTGGAATTAAGGTAGATGTTGGCCGCATCGTTGACCCACTGTTGTAAAAGCGCATCCAGGCTATCGAGCCATATTACGGTAGACATACCGGAGATGGCGTAGGCTTCGTCTTTGCGTAACCGGTGCCCGTCCCATTTTTCCTTTAATTCATTCGGTCGCACCAATACCAGTACTTCACGGTATTTAGGATCCGGGTTATCGGGAAACAGCACCACCATCGTATCTTCCTGGTCAATACCTGTAAGCCAATACAGGTCTGAGTTCTGTTTGAACTTGTACAAGGCGTCGCCATTGGTGGGCAGTTCGTCGTTGGAGTTGATAATAGCTATAGACTGCGGCTGCATTTTAGCCACAAAACGCTGGCGGTTCTTTACAAACAGCTGCGCATCCAAAGGCAGATTCTTCATGTCGCTTAATTTCAAATGTGGCTTCAAACCTATGTAAAATTCGGGAGGTAGAAATGTGAAAATGGTTTGAATTAGCAAATCGGTCAATATCTGCAACATTAAATGACAAAATCGTACTAATATTTCCTTACAACTAATTAATAGTATATTCTCCCGGTTATGGTTAGACAATCCGGCGATGAACAACACACATTTTGAAGATATCGCAACGATCCCCCCTAAAGCGGTAACAAATTTCTAAATTTCAATGGTATAACACCTATAGAATTTGACAATATCAAAAAATTGCTAGTTTTGCCTATACACCAAAACAATCTTGCTTTTATGCAAATAAGTAGCGTAAGGAATCCTGTTGCTGACTTACGGGGACTTGGCATAGAGAACGTAGCGAACGTCTATTACCAACTTTCACCCGAACAACTGGCGGAACAAACGGTAGTCCGTAAACAGGGAGTATATGCCGATACAGGGGCATTGGCTGTAAACACCGGAACATATACCGGCCGCTCACCTAAAGACAAATTCATTGTAAAAGACAACATCACAACGGACACTGTTAACTGGAACGATTTTAATCTCCCCATCTCCGAAGAAAATTTTGATCGTTTATACAGCAGGATCACCCGTTATTTCAGCGGGAAAGAAGTATGGGTACGCGACTGTTATGCTTGCGCCGACCAGGACTACCGCGTTAACATCAAAGTGATCACTGAACTGCCGTGGTCAAGCCTGTTTGCCTACAACATGTTTTTACGTCCTTCGGAAGATGAACCGGATGAAATGCACACCGACTGGACCGTGATCCAGGCCCCCGGTTGCCTGGCAGATCCGGCCACAGACGGAACCCGGCAGCAGAATTTCTCTGTAGTGAACTTCACCAAAAAGATCATCCTTATAGGCGGCAGCGCTTATACGGGGGAAATCAAGAAAGGTATTTTTACTATTCTCAATTATGAATTGCCGCACAACAAAAATGTACTGAGCATGCATTGCTCCGCCAATATGGGCGAAGACGGCGATACGGCTATCTTCTTCGGGTTGAGCGGCACCGGTAAAACCACGCTGAGCGCAGATCCTGCGCGCAAGCTGATAGGAGACGACGAACACGGCTGGACGGCTACCGGCGTATTCAATTTTGAAGGCGGTTGCTATGCAAAATGCATTGATCTTTCTGAAGAAAAAGAACCACAGATATTTCATGCCGTGCGTGAAGGCGCCCTGCTGGAAAACATCGGCTTTTTCCCCGGCACCCATACGGTGGATTATGCAGATTGTTCGATCACAGAAAACACCCGTGTATCTTACCCGCTGCCTTATATCGAAAATGCATTGGAACCTGCCATAGGCGGCATTCCTAAAAATATATTCTTCCTTACCTGCGATGCCTATGGCGTATTACCGCCGGTATCAAAGCTGTCGCCGGGGCAGGCTATGTACCAGTTCATTTCCGGTTATACCGCGAAAGTAGCAGGTACAGAAGCAGGTATTACCGAACCCAAATCCACGTTCAGCGCTTGTTTTGGCGCGCCATTCCTGCCATTGCATCCCGCTCAATACGCGCAGATGCTGGGTGAAAGAATGCGCAAATACGACGTTAACGTATGGCTGGTAAACACCGGGTGGACCGGTGGC
>JBCNPS010000629.1:0-3901 GCA_039593235.1 Chitinophaga sp.
TGCGAAGTTGTGGATCTATGAAGACCTGATCGAGCACCAGCTCACCAAAAACAATATGGCCGTGTTCAATATGCTGAACACCCGCTACTTTATTGTACCGGACCAGCAGAGCGGGCAACCGGTGGCGCAACGCAATCCCGGCGCGCTGGGGAACGCCTGGTTTGTAAAAGCCATTCAATGGGCGCCCAACGCCAATGCGGAAATGAAGGCGCTGGATCACTTCAACCCCGCCGATACTGTGATCATCGACCGGCGTTTTCAGCAAACCGCCGGCGCTTTTACACCTATGGCCGACAGCAATGCGCATATCACGCTTAATAAGTATGGCCTTAATGAACTAACCTATACCGCGGTAAATACAGGCACCGGATTGGGCGTGTTCTCCGACATTTACTACCCTGCCGGCTGGAAAGCCTTTATTGACGGGAAAGAAACGCCTATCCTCCGGGTGAACTATGCCTTGCGCGGACTGGTGGTTCCGGCAGGTAAACATGACATTGTGTTCCGGTTTGAACCGGCCACCTTCTTCCTGGGAAGAAAGATCTCTGCTGTTTCCTCCATCCTGTTACTGGTGTTGGTAGCGGTAGGGTTTATCATGACCTGGTGGCAACAAGGTAAAAAGGTAATTTCATCACAGTAAATACGCTTTCCGTCACATTGTAAATAAAACCATCCGTGCCCTGGTTATTTTTATATAGCTCCCAAAAAACTATCGCTATGTTTAAAAATTACTGGAGGCACGGCTGGAGGAATCTCCTTAAAAACAAACGCTCCTCTCTCATTAATATAGGCGGCCTTTCCATTGGTTTGGCCACAGGTATCATTATCCTGTTATGGCTCCACGAGGAATTTACGTATGATTCCTTCCACCGGCACGGACGGGGTATTTACATGGTGATGAGCAACCAGTATCATGAGGGCCGGTGGTTCACCGGTGATGCCACACCTGCGCCGCTATCCGCAAAGCTGCAACACGACTTCCCGGAAATACAATATGCCACCCGGCACGTTTACGGCGGGCAGCAACTGCTCAGCACCGGGGAGAAAAGTATTTACCAGCAAAGCATGTACGCCGATCCTGATTACTTTAACATCTTTACCTTCCCGGCTGTTTCAGGAAACCCCATTGCAGCGCTCCGGGACCCGGGCGCCATTATACTTTCAGAGAGCGCCGCCCATAGATTGTATGGCGACAAAGACCCCATTGGCAATATTATCAGGCATAATAACCAGCATAACCTCCGGGTGGCGGCAGTGATCCGCGATGCGCCTTTCAACAGTTCGGTTAAATTTGATGTAGTACTCCCCTTCCGCCTTTATGAACTGGAGAATGCCGACTGGATTGACCGCTGGGATAATTACCGTATTGGCAACTACCTGCTGCTGCAGCCCGGAAGTAATGTGGATCCGTTCAATAAAAAACTGCGCAAGGCCATGCAGGCTACCGTGGCGGATAGCAGCAGTTACCTGTTCGCCTACCCGTTTACCGCACTGCATCTGCACGGCGGGTTTAAAAACGGCCAGCCCAGCGGGGGTCGTATAGAGATCATGCTGCTGCTGGGTACTATCGGCTTTTTTATTTTACTGATTGCCTGTATCAATTTCATGAACCTTTCTACCGCCCGTGCAGAACGGCGGGCAAGGGAAGTTGGTGTAAGGAAAGCGTTGGGCGCTTCCAGGATCACTATTATTTTCCAGTTCCTGGTGGAAGCGATGATCATCACTTTTGGCGCACTGTTGCTGGCATTGCTCATTGTACAGCTGGTACTGCCGGGCTTGAACAGCATTTCCGGCAAAAGCATCCGGCTTAATTTCCTGAGCACAGGTATATGGACCGGGATCCTTTTACTGGTGCTGTTCACCAGCCTGGTGGCCGGCAGTTACCCGGCGTTTTTCCTCAGCAGCTTTAAGCCGGTGAAAGTATTGAAAGGCGTAGTGTCTACTCACCGCGGCAATGGCCTGTTCCGTAAAAGCCTGGTTACGGTCCAGTTTATCATCTCCATCTTCCTTATTATTACTACTATCGTTATTTACCGGCAGTTGCAACATGGTGAAAACCGGCCGGTAGGTTATAACCAGGATAACCTGCTGGAAATACCACTCCGTGGTGAGATGACCGGCAAGTATCAATTATTGCGGGAAGAGTTATTGCGTATCCCGGAAATAGAAAGTGTGTCGGCCGGTACAGACGACCTGCTGCGGTTCAATGGCAGTACGGATGGTATAAACTGGCCGGGAAAAACAGCGGATGAGAATTTCCCCATCAATGTTACCTGGGTAAAGCACGACTGGGTAAAAACAGCGGGGCTGCAACTGGCGGCAGGCCGGGATTTCAGCGAAGACTACGGCGCCGATTCCCTGGGCTGCCTGGTGAACGAGGCGGCGGTAAAAAAAATGGGATTAAAAGAACCGGTGGTGGGCACCCTGCTCGGCACCAACCCTGTTATTGGGGTAGTAAAAGATTTCGTCAGCAATGATCCTTACAAGGCGCCACGCCCGTTGGTAGCTTATATGAGTTCCGGATCCATGAACCATATTTTTGTGCGGCTGCATAAAACGGATCATCCCGAAAAAGCGCTGGCGAAAATAGAAGCGGCTGTAAAAAAGCACAGCCCTGAGTTTCCTTTTGAGTTCAGCTTTGTAAAAGAAGCCTACCAGCAAATGTTTACCGGCATGCGTTCCGGCGGGTTCATGCTCAACTGGACCAGCGGTATTGCCATTCTCATTTCCTGCCTGGGTCTTTTTGGTTTATCTGCTTATCTCGCCGAACGGCGCAACAAGGAGATCGGCATCCGTAAAATTATGGGCGCCGGTGTGGGCAGGATCTGGTTGATGCTGGCGAAGGAATTTCTGAAGCCGGTATTGATCGCGTTTATTATTACGGTGCCGCTGGCCGTGCTGGCCATGCAGGAAGCGCTGCGCGGCATCGACTACCGCATATCGCTGCAATGGTGGATGTTTGCGGTAGCAGGCATACTTACGGCGCTCATAGCGTTACTTACTGTGAGCTACCAGGGTACCAAAGCTGCGATGGCAAATCCTGTAAAGGCATTGCAATCGGAATAAAACGGATCAGGAATGCGTGAGCAGGTGTTCCGGCGCTTCCAGTAACGACTGGGTTTGCAGTAACATCTCTTTCATCTTCATTTTAAAACGGGTAGCGGCAGATGCTTCGTCCGGTACTACGGTTTCCTGCAGTTCGCTCTGGAAAAGCACCCGGAGGTTGCCTTTCAGCTTATGCACATCGCTTTGCTTGGCCAGGCCGGCGGCAAAACCTGCCTCCCTGATGGCCTGTTGCTGATCAGTATCAAAGGAAGCGGCGTACCAGATAACAGGCACCTGTATCAAACGTTTGATCTTTCTCAGTTCTTTTAAAAACCGGGGCGTTTCATCTGAAGGTAGCAGGCTGTCTAAAAAGATGTAGTCCGGGATAAGGTCGGGGTGCTTTTTGAAATAGTCCAGCGCCTTACTGGTGTTATCCTGCGCTATGCAGGCCTTGCTCACATTCAAAAGGTCCAGTGCAAGATAAAACTGGTTACGCCGGTCGCGGTCCGGATCAATTAGTAAGCTGATTAATTTCTCTCTCATTGCAGGGCATTTTAATGGCAGGATAAATCGGCAACAATTCGTACTATAACAACAAACGAGGAAAAAGAAAAGTTGTAACTGTTGCAAAAGTACAGCAGGAAATGTTCCTGAAAAAATCAGTTGCCCGGATTCGTGCTCCGTTCTTCCCAAAACAAACACAATTAACAAAAACACAACACTTCGCTATGCGGGGAGCAATACTTTAAACATGGCTCCTTCATCCGGAACACCGCTGGCGTAAATACCGCCTTTGTGATTGATGGCAATCTTATTGCACAGGGCCAGCCCAATCCCTGTTCCTTCGTAGTTAGTG
>JBCNPS010000063.1:0-19254 GCA_039593235.1 Chitinophaga sp.
CGATCAATGGTTATGTAGATGGATTTATTATCAGGAGAAACACTATTTACAATACCGAAAACATTGGTATTGATGCGGCAGGCGGTTACGCGGCTAATACCAATCCCGCGTTTAACTATGCAAGGAATGGTGTGATCAGCGAAAATGAACTGTATAACATCGACATGACCCGTGGGCCCGTTGGCGGTGTACATGGCCATGGCGCTATAGCTATTTATGTGGATGGCGCGCGGAATATTACCGTGGAAAGAAACCGCATTCATGAGGCGGACCGCGGTATTGGCATTGTGAGCGAAAATGACGCTTATCCTACCAGTAACTGTATTGTACGGAATAACTTTGTATATAACTGCTGGCGAACGGGTATTTATCTCGGTGGTTACCTGGGTTACACTTCAGGCGGTACGCGCAATTGCTATGTGGTGAACAACACGCTCCTGTTCAACAACCGGGAGCCGGGCGCCTTCGGCGAAATAGAAGGAGAGATCCGGCTTACCGAGCAATGTTTTGATAATGTGATCCGTAACAATATCGTATATGCGAGACCGGTAGATATCTTTGTGCATAAATACACCAATACAGGATCGGGCAACATCATCGACAACAATCTTTATTTCACCACCGGCACACCGCAATGGATCTGGAACGGTACCAACACAAATATCATTACTGATTTCAATACCTGGAAAACTACTTCGGGTATAGATGCCAATTCAGTGTATGGCGTAGACCCATTACTCATTAGTACTACCGTACCGGATCTGCATATTAATGCCAATTCGCCCGCCCGTAATACCGGGGTAGTTATTTCGGAAACGGTGAACGGCAGTGTTGACATTGATGGTAATGCACGCATCGTAAATAATAAGATCAGTAAAGGAGCACAGCAGTGATAAATCCCCTTTTTACGTGATTGATGATAACAGATTCTTATCGTAGATTGAAGTAACCTAAATCTGTATCAATATGAAAAAGAAAATCACCTCAAAGCTGAAGCTCACAAAAATTACCGTGGCCAGTCTTAGCAAAGCGCCACAGGAGAAAGGTAAAGGCCGTACACTGCCAACCACGCAGTTTATTTCCTGCGGAGAAACTTTTTGGGTATGCTAATAGCCGGATGCCCAATGGCTAAAGTTTGTTTTAGTTGAATTGAACCCGCTGTCACAGGCGGGTTCAGTGTTTTAGTACCACAAAATAAGCGTGCTTCTCTTTTTTACAACGTTGCTTCATACACCGGGTAATCAGTATACCCATGTGCAGCCCCTCCATAGTGCAATGCCCGGTCGGGTGGATTCAATGGCCAGTTATTTTTCAATCGTTCCGTAAGATCAGGATTAGCAATAAAAGGTTCTCCCCATGCAGCCAGGTCGATGATGCCGGCGCTTAAATACTGTTCCGCTTTTTCCCGGTTCATGCCACCGGCAAGAATGATCACGCCGTTGTATTGTTTACGGAATCTTTCCATGAAGCCTCCAGGTAAAGCAAAGCTGCCTCTCGACTGTTGGTCCATGATATGAATGTAAGCGATGTTTCGTTTGCCGAGTTCAGTGGCAAGATATTGATAAGTAGCTTCCAGCTCATCGTAGTGCGGCATTTCATGCAGGCCGCCATAAGGGGTAAGCCGGATGGCTACCTTCTCTGCGCCGATGTTGGCAATACACGCATCTATGGCTTCGAGTAAAAAGCGGCTACGGTTAACGATACTGCCGCCATATTCGTCGCTGCGGTTATTCACAAAAGGATTCAGGAACTGTTCAATCAGGTAGCCATTGGCGCCGTGCAGCTCTACGCCGTCGAAGCCGGCTTTCACTGCATTGGCGGCGGCATTGGCAAAATCCTGTACCACTGCTTTTACGCCTGCTGTAGTTAACGCTACCGGAACAGCGCAGGTTACAAATGCTTCCTGGCCGTTTTCATCATAACCCCAGGCATATGAGTGCGCTGCCTGGATATTGGAAGCGCTTACCGGTGCAATACCACCAGGTTGATTGGTAGTATGCGATACGCGGCCCACATGCCACAACTGTGTGAATATTTTGCTGCCTGCTGCATGAACGGCGCTGGTAACCAGTTTCCAGCCTTCCACCTGCCCGGCGGTGAACAGCCCGGGAATATGTAATACACCCGATGCAGTAGGGGAGATGGAAGTGCCTTCCGTGATAATGAGTCCTGCGTTGGTGCGTTGACGGTAGTACAGCGCATTCATTTCATTGGGAATCCCGTTTGGGTTCCGGGCGCGCGTCATAGGCGCCATCACGATCCTGTTCTTTAATGCGAGGCTTTTGCCGGTATATGGTTCAAATAACATTGGCTGTTTTTTTAATAGTAGGATAATCTGTATAACCTGCTGTACCGCCCCCGAAGAATTTAGACCTGTCGGGTTCATTTAACGGTAGCTGGTGCTGCAACCGGTAAGGAAGATCCGGGTTGGCAATGAATGGCCGGCCAAAAGCAATCAGGTCTGCCCAGCCGTTCTGCAATGCTTCTTCTGCCCTTGCAACGGTATATTTGCCGGCATAGATGAGCGTACCTTTAAAGGCTTTCCTGTAGGCTTCCTTGAATGGTACCGGCATCACAGGGGCATTGTCCCAATCGGCTTCCGCAATATGAATATATGCAATGCCTATATCGTTCAGTACTTTCGCTGCTGCAATGTAGGTTTCTTCCGGGTGGTCGTCCATGGCGCCCATCAACGTGGTTAAAGGCGCCTGGCGTACACCTACGCGATGTTTCCCGATAGCGTCGGCTACCGCGGTAACTACTTCTTTCAAAAAGCGCAAACGGTTTTCCAGCGAACCGCCATATTCGTCGGTACGGTGATTGGTTTGTGAGTCAATGAACTGCTCAATCAGGTAACCGTTGGCGCCATGCAGTTCCACGCCATCAAAACCCGCTGCAATGGCATTTTTGGCTGCCTGTGCAAAGTCGTTGATAATAGCCTTTATTTCAGGCTTTGTAAGCTCGCGGGGCATAGAGTGCTGCACCATTTCCCCGGCGCCGCCTTCGGGCCCTTTTCCCGCCGGATCGGCAAATACTTTCACGCCTTCTGCAAGGATAGCGGAAGGCGCTACCGGTGCGGCGCCGTTTTCCTGAATGGAAGTATGAGATACCCGCCCTACGTGCCACAACTGGGCAAAGATGAGCCCGTTATTGGCATGCACCGCATCTGTTACCTGTTTCCAGCCGGCTACCTGGTCCCGGGTGTATATGCCCGGCGTCCAGGCGTATCCCTGGCCCTGCCGGCTGATTTGTGTACCTTCTGATATCAGCAGCCCGGCGCCGGTCCGCTGACTGTAATATTCGGCCATTTCTGAAGTGGCTACATCGCCATGGGCCGCTCTTGACCTGGTCATCGGCGGCATTACCATCCTGTTTTTCAGGTGAAGCCCGCCTAATTTATAATCTGTAAAAAGCATCGTTCAAGTATTTTGATAAGGCAAAATTCCTTCAAAATATATTATCATCATAATTATTTAACTTATACCTTTGTATCATTAAAATGATAATAACATGGGACTCAACCTGGAATGGCTCCGTACCTTCAAATCCATTTATGAGCAGGGCTCGCTCACCGGTGCGGCGCAGGAACTCTTTATTTCGCAACCGGGTGTAAGCCTGCACCTCAATTCCCTGGAGGCATATACCGGCTATAAACTGTTTGACCGCTCCGCTAAAAAGCTGGTGCCCACAGAAAGAGGAAAGGTGATCTATAACTTCATAGAAGAGCCTTTGCTTAAACTGGAAAGTGCGGAACAGCTTTTCCACAAAAGCACGAAAGCCGACAGGGCTACCATCAGTATAGGTATGTGTTTCGAAACCTTTCAGTATACCCTGGAGAAATATATTGCCACACTGCCGTTTAACGTGATCATCAAATTCGGCGATTATCCGCAAATGATCAACGACCTTGATAAAGGCCTGCTGGACCTTATCATCACTCCGCAGAAAGGGGATCAGAAAAACCTGGAGTTTAAACCGTTTTCCAAAGAAAGGATTGTGCTGGTAGCTGATGGGAAAACGGATGTGAAACCATTGCGCACATTGTTAAAGAAGAAGGATATGAAGGCGGCGGAAAACTGGTTGAAAGAGCAGCTGTGGTATAGTACCGCGGCGGATATGGAACACCTGAAACGTTTCTGGCAGCTCAACTTCCGCCATCACATGGATTTCAAACCAAACTATATTGTGCCTAACATCTGCTCTATTGTACGTTGCCTCAGCGGCGGAACAGGCTTCTCCGTGGTCCCTGATTTTCTATGCACACAGGAAATTGAAACCGGCGCCATGAAACTGGTATGGGAAGGTGAACCGGCCATTGAAAACACACTGTATTTCGGTACCCGCAAGAAAACAATGTACGCCGGCGAAATAAACCAGGTACAACAGATCTTTACCAAAGAATTTCGCGGGCCCTTACTCGTGGATAGTAACGCCCGGCGCAACTAACGACTTAATATATTCAGTAGGTGTAAGACCGGTGATCTTTTTAAAATACTGGTTGAAAGATGACTTGGCCTTAAAGCCGCAATCATACGCCAGTGTCAGCACATTCACAGGCAATGTTTTTTCATTCATGAAACGGATCTGTTCCATGGCCCGCCGGATCCGCCACTCATTGATGTACTGGTAGAACGATTTGCCGGCATAACTGTTCAGCGTTTCCGAAATATGATATTTGCTGATACCTGTTCCCTGCGCGAGTTTGTCGAGGTTTAGCTCCGCATCCGTGTAGATCCTGGTTTTATGAAGATGTGCTTCCAGCGCCTGCAGTACCTGTCGCTGTTCTTCGGCGCTGAGCTGCATTTTGCGCGCAGGTTGTATCTCCGCCGCTGCCGGAGGCGCGTCGGCCTTTGTCGGCTGTAAGCCTATAATCCCCACATACTTGTACCGGATGATCACCAGGCACACTACTAACAGCAACGAATATACGATATCCCTGCAGATAATATTATAGGAGCCATGCAGTAAATGAAGGGATTGCGCTGTTTTAAATCCCAGCGAAATAATACTTATAATACAAAGCAGGTAACTGATACTGTTGATCAGTTTCTTCTCCTGCGGCATATCAGGTAACTGCTTCGCAATACGGAGCGATAATCCCGGGAAAAGAAAGCCCAGTACCATCATCATCCAGGTAGTGGTTTCATTATAATAATACAGCACGGCATGGCCTGCATCAACAGACCACATCAGCACGCATACCACCGTAAGATAGCCTACTGCGCCAAATATAAACGGCAGGAAAACATACCACCGCGAAGCAGGTATGAATGCAGCGTTCCGTCGCTGGCATGCATACAGGTACAATAAAGGACCGTAACAAAAGCCAATAAACGTATTCATCTGCGTACGCACTTCATGGTCGTTCACAAACGAATAGATACAGAATTTAATAGCGAGATGCGCAGCAATACTGCACAACAATAAGATCAGCAGGAAGTCGGCCTTGCTGCGCAGCTTACTGCTGCTTAGCAAAGCTACTGCAGTTAGCGCCTGAAATGCTCCGATGGCAATAACATATATCATAGTGCGGATATGCCACCGAAAGTATAAAACCAATATTACCGCAATGTTAAACCTGCCGTTGCTGCCGGTTGTATCCCTATTTGGTAATGATTTCGTAACACATGTTAAGGCATTGATTTTCAATAAAAGTGAGTACGTTTAAACCGAAAAATACGTATACACGTAGCGGTAGTTGGATGCGGTCGAACGCCTGCCCGGTAACCCCCACTTTTGCTGAAAAATACCTTAATATGGATCGCATTTTTATACCATTAAAACATAGCCGCTGCTGCACATTGCTGCTCCTGCTGGTAATGACAGGCACGGCAAAGGCACAAACCATTAAAGGAATCATCAACGGAAGAGAAGGGCACCTGCCCGGCGCCTCCATACAAACCGCCGGCAGCAAACTAGGCACTGCCACCGATCTGAATGGCGCATTCACTTTAAATGTACACACCACCGGTAAAGTAACCTTGCTGGTATCCTACATAGGGCATGAAACACAAACACTGGAACTGACGGTGAAACCCGGTATCAACGACGCAGGCGATATCATCCTGGCGCCCACCGGCGGTAAACTGGGAGAAGTACTGGTGAAAGGAACCATGGCGCCTTCTACTGTAAAAGCACTCAGTATTAAAAAGAACTCCCTCGCCATCATGGACGTTATTGCGGCAGATGCCATCGGGAAATTGCCGGACCGCAATGCGGCAGAAGCAGTACAACGTGTACAGGGTGTGGCCGTAGCCCGCTATCACGGCGAAGCGGATGCCGCTACGGTAAGAGGTACGCCGTTCGCATGGACATCGACCCTCTTCAATGGCAGCCGCCTGCCCAGCGCCAATGTATTGGGTAACCGTAACTCCGTACTGGATGCGGTGCCTTCAGAAATTATCCAGTACGTGCAGGTGGCAAAAGCCATGACACCGGATATGGAAGGCGATGCGATTGGTGGTTCCATTAACTTCATTACCCGTACCGCTCCCGCTAAAAGAACGCTGAATGTAAGCGCCGCCGGCGGGTACAACACTTTCTCCAAAGATGCTACCTACAATGCTTCACTCGTGTATGGCGATCGCTTTTTTAAGGATAAATTGGGCGTAATGATCGCCGGCGCTATCTGGGACCGCCAGTGGGGAACGGATGCTTTTGAGGTAGCCTACAATACCGCTTTGCCCGATCCGGCACAGCAGAAATCTATCAGTACCGTGATGCTTAAGCGGTATATGGGAAAGCGGCAAACTTATGGCGCCAATGTTGGATTGGAATACAAATTCAACACTGCTCATAAAATATTTTTCCGCGGGCTGATGGATAAGTTCAACGATATACGCCCGGTGTACGAATCCTATGTGGATTACAACAACAGCCGCTATCAGTATAACTATCGCTATTCCTATTACCAGACCGTGCTTAACGGCGGGGAACTGGGCGGCGAACACCAGCTGTCTTCCAAAGTGAAAATGGACTGGGCTGTGAGCGATTACTACACGAAGTATTTCCTTGAAACACCACCTACCAATAATAACAAAGGGTTACCTATCGCTACTTTCCGCCAGAAAATAACCGGCGGTTTTAATAATCTTTCTAAAGATGGAAAACGGTACTGGGGCTTCGATTCCCCGGAAGGCATTGGCGGCGACCCACTGCACTTTGATACCGGCATAAAAAACAGCGGGGAAGTAATGGACCCGTCAAAGCTTACGCTGCAACAGCTGGTGATTGCCCAGCTGGATACGAAGGAAGAAGATAAAACCGCGCAGCTGAACTTTAAAGTGAGCGCATCTTCCAGGGTAAACCTGAAATTCGGCGCCAAATACCGCCATAAAGACCGCGCCGGTATGTACGGTTCCAACATCGTATACCTGCCGGGTGCGGCACTCGGTATTCCAAATTCGCCGGGTTTGTTGCCGTTGAATACATTGCAAACTACTGACTTCCCGGTTCGCGGCGGTTTCTTCCAGGGCCTGAAAGGCAATTACGACCAGTTCATGGTAGATCCCATTACCAAACAACAGCTGTTTGATTTATATGATACCGCTGCGCTGCGTAAGAACGGTTTCGCGGACTATACCTCGAAATCCAATGCCACCAACATTTATACCGGCACGGAAAATGTAGCCGCAGCCTATGCAATGGCGGAAGTGGATATAACAGATAAACTGAAAATGATTGCCGGTGTGAGAAATGAATACACCACATTCACCCTGCATGGCTCAAAAGCTACCGCTGAAGGCACTCCGAAGCAAACCATTATTACACCGGCTACGGTGAAAAATAATTACAATGCCCTGCTGCCTATGCTGCATCTTAAATACAGCATTAACGACCAGGCAAACCTGCGTGCAGCCTATACCCGTACTTTCATCCGTCCTAACTTTACCGATCTCACCCCCGGTGAATCTGTGGATAACACAGGTTCCAATGTAACCATTACCAAAGGAAACCCGGATCTGCAGCCTACCTTCTCCAATAACTTCGACCTGATGGGGGAGTATTATTTCAAGAATATCGGTCTTATTTCGGGTGGTGTTTTCTACAAACAGATCAGCAACGTGATTTTTGCAGATAAGAATTACTATGTGGAAAATGGTGTGAACTATGTGGTGGCGCAGGCAAAGAACCTGAATAATGCTTCACTCACCGGGCTGGAAGCGGGCATCAACAAGCGGTTCGATTTCCTGCCGGGTATCCTCAGCGGGTTAGGCGCAGAGCTGAATTATACTTTTATCAGTTCAACGGTGGAAGTGCCGAGAACGGTAAGCGGAAACAGGATCACAGATAAAACCAGCCTGCCTAACCAGTCGCGTCATCTCTTTAACAGTATCCTCTTTTATGAACGCAAAGGCGTTATGGTCCGTATTGCCGGCAACTACCGCGGCGCTTCGGTGGAAACCATTAACCAGCAGCTGGGTAAAGATTTTTATATATGGACAGATAAAAACTTTACTGTTGACGCATCTGCCACTGTGAACATCACTTCCAAAATACGGGTGTTTGCAGAATTGAATAACATTACCAACGAACCGCTGAAAACCTATATGGGCGATAAACGCCGTATTGCCGCTGAAGAATGGTATGGCAGTCGTGGCCAGGCAGGCATCCGCTGGGATATCATCAAATAATTCATCTCTCATAATTCATCTCTCAAAAAAATAACAAACAACATATGAAAAAAATAATGTTGGTACTGGCTATTGCCTTACCGGGAGCAACTTTTGCCCAATTAGCCGATAGCGCTCAACGGGTGGTGCGTATGCAGGGAACCGTGAACTTCCGCGATGTAGGCGGATATAGAACAACCGATGGTAAAAAGGTAGTATGGGGAAAAGTATTCCGTTCCGCCGATGTAAGCCACTTAACAGACCAGGATCTTACCGTGCTGGAACAAAAGCATATCCATACTGTAATTGATTTCCGTGGCGTGAAAGAATCCGCAGCTGCACCTGACCATCTGCTGCCAAAAACAGATTACCTGCTGTGCCCGGCGGGGAGCGACAGTCTTCCTGGTGCTGCACAAATGGCCGAGATTATTAAGAACGGCAATTTCCTGGAGAAGTTCTACGGCAATACCCAATACCTGGGCGACCGTTACAAGCCGCTGTTCCAGAAACTGCTGGTATTGCCCGCCAATGAATCTATCATGTATCATTGCACCGGTGGGCGCGACAGAACCGGTATGGCTACCGCTTTGTTCCTCTATGCACTGGGCGTACCACAGCAAACCATAGAAGCCGATTTCACGGCCAGCAATGTATACCTGTTGCCTATGAACAAACGGATGTTCCAGGGCTTACAGCAAAGCACCGGCATGGATGAAGAAACTATCCGTAAGGCGCTGGAACTGCGACCGGAGTTGCTGCATAGCCTTTTTAACGCTATTAAAGGTAAATACGGTACAGTAGAGAATTTCTTTGAGAAAGAATTGGGTATCGGTGAAAAGGAAAGGGCGATCCTGAAAGAGAAGTATACTATTTAGCGGTTTAAGCGGAGGTACGTGCCCCTCCGCTTAAACTATTCCTTTAATCCTTTAACCAGCCCCACAATGGCCAAACCGCATATGGCCATAATGGCAAAAGACCAGCGTAAACTGGTGGCCTGGGCTACCAATCCTACCAATGGCGGTACCACCATGAACCCGAGGTAGCCGATGGTGGAAATGGAGGCCAGTGTTTGCCCGCTGTTGGTACTCTTCGATCTGCCTGCCAGGCTGAATACCAGCGGAACCACGCATGCTACGCCCAGCCCCGCAAAAATAAACCCGATACCGGCGGTAACAGGATAAGGCAGTACAATAGCCAGCAATAACCCTGTAAGTATAAACCAGCCGCTATACATCAGCATCGATTTGATGCCCAGCCTGTTCACCAGCCTGTCGCCAATAAAACGGCCGGTGGTCATAGCCACCATGTATATGCCAAATGCCGCTACAGCAGTAGGTTTACTGGCGCCAACAATTTTTTCAAAGTATAACCCGCTCCAGTCGTACATCGTGTTCTCCGTTGCCATACACGCAAAGCAGATCAGGGAGTATTTCAGCAATGATTTATCAGGAAGCGCAAATGCCGGTCTTTTTACGGTTTCTTTTACCGGCTCATCCGGAAGCGTTTTAGGATAATAATACATGGTAAATATCAGTAATAACACACTTACCATCAGCAGATGATAGGAGGGAGCCACGTTCATGGTTACCATGAGGTAGCCTATGGCGGCGCCGGCAAAGCCCGCCACGCTCCAGATGCCGTGGAAGGTAGTCATAATGGACTGTGGGAACAGGTGCTGTACCTGCACCGCCTGCGCATTCATGGAAAGATTCAGCAGGTTGCGGGCAGAACCGAAGCAAAACAATACCAGCGCCAGCTGCCAGATACTGGTGGTAAAGCCTGGAAGGCTCAGTATCAGGTTAAATACCATGGCGCCAAACACCATGATCTTCCTGCTGCTGAACTGCCCCAGTAGTTTGCCGGTAATGGGCATGGTAAGCATCAGCCCGATAGGCAGCGCCAACAGCACCAGCCCGAACTGCGCTTCATTTAAGTGCAACTGTTGCTTAATGGAGGGGATCCTGGAAGCCCAGGAGGAATAACCTAATCCGGAGATGAAAAAGAAGACGGAAATAGCGATGCGGTATTGCCGGGCATCGGTTTCATTTTGAATATCTGCTAACATGATCTGCGCTACACACCTGTTTGTGGCATTGACGGTGCAAAATTAGGCAAATCCGGGGAGATTTGGGTCGGGAAATGTGCTAATTATACCCGGCGCCATCAGTTGATTGAAATAGTATAAGATTTGGGAAAGAAAGTGTCAGTAAAGTAGGAGATACGTCCGTATTTTTATTGACAACCTGTAACACACATTTTATCTGACCCGGGACAGCAGCTGATAAATACTAAATCATTTCTATGGAACATACAATGAAGAATGCCACCATGCAGGTGGAACAGTTGCAGGAACAGTATGAACAGCTGGTGCAACGCAGTAATGAACCTACAGGTAACTACAACGGTATCTTTAGCCGTTATAAACACCCGGTACTAACGGCAGCGCATATACCCTTTTTCTGGAAATACGACCTGGATCCCGGCACTAACCCATACCTGCAGGAGCGCATCGGGATCAATGCTGTATTCAATGCCGGCGCTATCCGCCTTAATGGTAAATTTTATCTCGTGGCAAGGGTAGAGAGCAACGACCGGAAATCCTTTTTCGCCGTGGCAGAAAGCCCGAATGGTATCGATAACTTCCGTTTCCGGGATTACCCTGTGGCATTGCCACAGGTAGCCGATAAGGAAACGAACGTGTATGATATGCGTTTAACACAGCATGAAGACGGATGGATCTATGGCCTGTTCTGCGTGGAGCGCAGGGATCCTGCCGCAGCGGCCGGAGATCAGTCGTCCGCTGTTGCGCAATGCGGTATTGTCCGCACCAGGGATCTGCTCGCCTGGGAACGGTTGCCGGATCTTAAAACAACTTCCCCGCAACAACGTAATGTAGTGCTGCACCCTGAATGGGTAAACGGGAAGTATGCTTTTTATACACGTCCGCAGGATGGCTTTATTGACGCAGGTAATGGAGGTGGTATCGGTTTCGGACTGGCGGATGACATCACCTGTGCTGTTATTCATGAAGAACAACTGCTGGATAAAAAAGTGTATCATACGGTGTATGAAGCAAAGAATGGACTGGGGCCTGCACCTATAAAAACCAGTAAAGGCTGGTTACACCTGGCGCATGGCGTGCGTAATACCGCAGCAGGACTACGCTACACACTCTATGTATTTATCACTTCGCTGGAAAACCCCGCTGAAGTAATATATAAGCCCGCCGGTTATTTCATGGCGCCGGAAGGCGAGGAAAGGATAGGCGATGTATCCAACGTATTATTTTCCAACGGCTGGATAACAGACGAAGACGGGAACATCTTTGTATATTATGCGTCGTCAGATACCCGCATGCATGTGGCTACCACTACGGTTGACCGTATGCTGGACTATGCCATCAATACACCGGCAGACGGGTTTACATCCGATAGCACTGTACAACGTATATGCGGGCAGGTGAGTAAGAACCTTGACTTTATTAAGTTCGCTTCTTAAGTGTAACGCCGGTTATAAAAAATAGCAGGATGTTATCCTGACAATTATTATTTTGTAGGAGAGATGATTACAGCGAGTAATTATTTCTCCTTTTTTGTCAGTTAAATATCCACCTGTTATGCGCTTCTTCCTGTATTTTGTTAGCTGTTGCTTTTTTTATTTACCCATTGTGGCGCAGGTACCCGTTAACCTGAACGCTTACAAACCCTCTGCTGAAGCGAAAGTAAATGTGGCAGATAAACTGCTTACAGCCGTGTGGAGTTCCGGCGCTAATCAGCAGGCGCGGATGGTGCTGGACCTGGAGCCGGGAAAGCCGCTTATTCATAACTTCAGCTGGAATACCGGGAAGAAAACATGGCAACCGGTGGCGGCAGCCCTGCAACCGGTATTTTTTCTTACCACCGGCAAACGCGACCTGGTATCTCAGAACGGCTGGAACATCTTCTTTGATAAAACAGCAAAATTGCCCCGCACTACCTACCAGGTGCAATTACAAAAAGACAGTGTTGCCGTTACTACAGATGGTTCGCGTACCATTATACGGGTGGCGGGCGCAACCGCTGGGCCTTTCAGCGGTGGAATAGAAATAACATTGTATAATGGCAGCGGGTTAATGAATATCGCTGCCGTAATGACCACTCAAATAGATTCCACTGCTATCCTGTACGACGCAGGACTAACGGCAACGGATATCCCATGGCAGCAAATACGCTGGGCGGATCCTAAAGGTAGTATGCAGTCTGTACCGGCGGTAAAAAGTGAACAAAGCACCAACATAGCTGTAAAGTACCGCACCATTATCGGGGAAAGCAAAACCGGTAGCCTGGCTGTATTCCCGGCGCCGCACCAGTTCTTTTATCCGCTGGATAATTGCTTTAACCAATCGTTCACCTGGTACGGGAATAACTATAACAAAACGGAACCTGGGTTTGGCATTGGTATACGCCAGGAACCGGAAGGCGATAAAAGATGGGTGCCCTGGTTTAACGCTCCTCCCGGAACAGCACAGCGCCTGCATTTCTTTTGCCTGCTCAGTAATACCACCGCTGATCACACATTACAGGAGGTGCGTCGCTATACACACAGCGATACCTATACGCCGCTCCCGGGATACAAGACCATGAGCAGCCACTTCCACCAGGAACATACAGCAGATGTACTGAACAAAGTGCCTATGCCGGAAACTCCCGCGTTTATACAGGCCTTCCGGGAAACCGGTGTGGACATTGTTCACCTGGGAGAGTTTCATGGTCCGGGTCATCCGCGCGGTCCGGAAAACCAGCGTTTCCTTGAACAGCAAACACTGTTCAAAGAATGTGAACGGTTATCCAATGCCAGGTTCCTGCTGCTGCCCGGCGAAGAACCCAATAACTTCTTCGGCGGCCACTGGATGAATATTTTTCCAAAACCGGTGTATTGGGTAATGGACCGTAAGCCCTCACAACCTTTTGTTTCCAATGATCCCCTGTATGGAAAAGTATACCGCATAGGAAATAAAGAAGAGATGCTGCAGCTGCTGCAAAAGGAAAAGGGCATGGCCTGGACGGCACATGCACGTACCAAAGGCTCTACCGGTTTCCCTGATAAATATAAGGAAGAAGCCTTTTTTGCATCGCCACAGTTTATGGGTGCCGCCTGGAAAGCCTTGCCAGCCGACCTTTCGCAGCCATATCTCGGTAAACGTGCATTAGATTTGCTGGATGATATGAGCAACTGGGGTGGGCATAAAACAATGATCGCCGAAGCCGATCTTTTCCGTATTACACCGGAAGATGAATTATATGGACACCTGAATGTAAACTACCTGCAGCTGGATCACCTGCCTGCTTTTAAAAACGGGTGGCAACCTGTTCTGGATGCCATGCAACAGGGAAGGTTTTTTGTTACTACCGGTGAAATACTGTTGCCTGCTTTTACCGTGAATGAAAAACCTTCCGGCAGTACGATCCCCGCAACGCGGAAGGGAGTTGTGAAAGTGAATGCCAGCTGGACTTTCCCGCTTAATTATGCGGTAATTATTTCCGGCGACGGGGAAAAAACTTACAGGGAAAAAATTTTACTGCACGATACAAAGGCATTTGGCTCAAAATCGTTCACCTTTAATGTTAACCTGGAAAACCGTAAATGGGTACGCTTTGAGTTGTGGGATGCAGCAGCAAACGGCGCGTTTACACAGTGTGTGTGGATAAAGTAGCCGGGTGCAGATCCGCTTCACTCACAGGCCTGAAAGCATCTAACGGGGATGAACACACGGAGCAGCAATAGTCTGCCGGCAGCTCATTAAAAAGTGTACCTGCAGGGATCTGCTGCTCCGGATCGCCGGCCATATCATCATACACGGTTAAGCATTCCGTGCATTGATGCACGGTTCTTTCTACCGCCGCCACCGTTACCAGCGATTGTTGTTCCGTTACATAATGCTGCAGCACATTGGCCTCGCTTTCCCGCTCATAAAATGTTCTGCACAGCGATACAATATAGGGACCCAGGTGCTCTTTGGAAACACCTTCCCGGTATAACAGTAACTGTGCGGAATTGGCATTGTAACCCGCCGTATAAAGGATGTCGTAGCGCTGCATGTATTTCAGCTTGCTGCCATGCCTGTTTTCCTGCTTGCGGATCACTACCGTACCAAAAAGACTGGCCGGCCGGTTAATTCTTACACTGAAACATAAACCGTAAGTCCGCACATCGGCGGTATCAAAATAACGGATGATATGCCGTTTCAGTACGAGGCCGTCTTCGCAGTTGTCTTCCACCTGCCAGTTCAGCTCATTGGCGGCATGCCGTACATTGATACCATATTTTCCCAGCACATAATCCCACAGCTTACGATGGGCAGGCTCGATATTTTTAATGATAAGCGATTTCCACGGCGTGGCATACAGTTGCCCCACACGGGTTTCCAGGCAAATGGTGCATACCTCTCTCAGGAAAGCTATCGGGAAATCTTCATCTCTCCGGTAAATACCCAACCAATAACTATTATCATGCTTGTTAAAACCTTCGTAATATGGCAAATGAAAAGCAGGAAGATCCGGCTCTTTATCTTTCGGGCGACTGATATATTTTGCGGCCTGCTTTACCTGCTGGTACACTTCTTCGGGCGAGTCGCCCTCATTAATGCTTTGCTCCAGTTGCCTGCTCATGGCGGCAATGTTATTAGTGTAAATGAGTTCGGGCCACGCATACAGCTGCTGGCTTCCCGGCATACGGATATACAGGTACCAGTAATGTAAGCTGTCGGAACTGATCCAGTTGATATGCCCGGTGAACAGCGGTACAAATGTTTGCTGGCTGTCGCATATATTGATCTTTAACGACGGCGTATAGTCGAACCCGTTAAATACATCTTTGTAAATTCCCTCGCTCAGCCAGCTGTTGTGGATAAAGATGCCGGCGGCGGGATAGGAGCTCATAATGTTGGGCTGTGTTGTAATAGGTAATTGTTTCTCCGCACAGCTGTTTTTAAAGGCAGTAAAACCTTTATCCGGTACATCTATCAGCAGTTGTTGCCGCAACCCGAAACGTACATGTGTGGCATGTGCAGCGGCTGCCGTATCCAGCAGCTCCAGCAGGTAGCCCGGTGAAATAATGCCACCGGTAAAGTTAACGGATAAGGTATGCGTATGTTTAGCCATAATTATACAAGTGCTGCTGCAGTTTTTTGAATAGATTTTTCCAGTAATGCCTTCACCTCCGATTTGCAGCTGCCGCAGCCCAGTCCGGCGCCGGAAGCCTGGCAAAGCTGTTGCAGGTTATCGCAGCCACCGGCTATTTTTTCCATGATGTTGCCTTCGCCTACATTGCCGCAGGAACATACCAGCCTGCCCACTACCGGTGTGCCCTTTTTGCCGGAGCGTAACAGCTGCAGCCGTTTATCGGATAATTCTATCTTTTGCTGGATAAGGTCCCTGAATTCAATAAATTCCGATTTGTCGCCAATCAGGATGGCGCCCACCAGCTTGTCCTGGTGAATGATACATTTTTTATAGTACCGTTTTGCTTTGTCAATGAACACTACCTCTTCATATGCCGGATCTTTAGGTGTTTCCACCATTCCCAGCGAACAAAGATCAGTACCGTGCATTTTCAGGATATTCATAAACAGGGAGCCCTGGTAATAGTTGCTGATATCGCCGTTCAGGTAACGCGCCACCACTTCCGCCTGTTGCTCCGCAGCAGCGGTAATACCATACAACGTTCCGTTGAAAGCTGCAATTTCGCCAATGGCATATATCTCCGGGTCGCTGGTTTGCAGGTATTCATTTACCACCACGCCGCGATTACATTCCAGCTGTGCCGCCTGTGCCAGTTCTATGTTGGGAACAGTGCCGATAGACATTACCACGGCCTGGCAGGGAATATACAAGCCACTTTTCAGCTGGATACCTTCCAGTTGTTCATGCCCGGAAAAACGGTTGATCTCATCGTTGTAGTAAATGTCAATGCCCCTGTCGGTGAGCTCTTCATACAGTAATTGCCCGCCAAGTGTATCCAGTTGGCGGTCCATTAACCGGGAAGTGCGTTGTATAACGCCAACGTCTATATTCATTTCTTTGAGAGATGCTGCCAGCTCAATCCCCAATAATCCACCCCCTACGATCATTACTTTCCCCCTGGCAGGATCTATATGCTGTTTGAAGGCATCTGCATCCATCCGGGTGCGCATGGTAAAAATACCGGGTATGGCGGGAATATCGCGGAGCGTGGCTGCCCGGCTGCCGGTAGCCATCAGCAGGATATCGTACGTATGTACGTTCCCGTTACTGTCTGTAAGTAATTTGTTGGCGCGATCAATATGCGTAATGCTTACTCCCCGGTGTAGCGTAATGTTATAAGCTATTTCCTCTGCACGGGTCATTTTTACCAGCTGCTTCCACTGCTGTGTGCCGCTGATATAATCCGGCAGCATCACACGGTTATAGAATGGGAGGTTTTCTTTGCTGAATACTACTATTTCATCCGAGGTATTCAGTTCACGGTACGACTTTACAAAGCCGCAGGCGCCGGCCCCTGCGCCTATCACCACAATCTTCTGTACGGGCTTGCGGTAGCGCTCCACCTGTACTGCGGCATATTTAAAGTCCGGCTGTTTGGAAATAGGATCCAGTACGGTGCTGGTAAGATTGTTGGCGCGATGGAGATCGTTCTGAAGTATTTTACCCCAATGCATTGGCAGGAATACTACTCCTTTTTTAATGGTGTTGCTTAGTTGTGCTTTCACCCGCACAGTACCGCGGCCATTGGTTACGGTAACAATATCATCGGCGGAAATGCCGCGTTGCCGCGCATCTTCCGGGTGTATTTCCAGGAAGGAGGCGGAAATATGTTGCTTCAGTTTACTAACTTTACCGGTTTTGCTCATGGTGTGCCACTGGTCGCGTATACGGCCGGTGGTAAGGATTAAAGGCAATTCGCTGCTGAGTGGCTCCGACCTGTTTTCATCGTCAAAGCTATGGATCACTGCCCGTTTATCGGGCGTGTAAAACTGGTGGTCACGGAACAGCCGCGGGGTACCGCTGCCCGATTGATAGGGCCACTGCACGCTGCGCTGCGCTTTGATAATGTTGTAGTTCAACTCACTTACATCAATATTGGTACCTGCAGTAAGCCGGCAATGTTCGTCATATATCTCGGATACATTCGTATAGTCGAAACCGTGATATCCCATTTTTTGTGCAAACCGGCAAATGATCTCTGCATCGGGCAGCGCTTCACCGGGAGCATCATTTACCTTTGAAAGATGGCTGATGCGTCGTTCGGCGTTGGTCATGGTCCCTTCCTTTTCCGTCCACGCGGCAGCAGGCAGTACCACATCTGCATAGCGTAGCGTTTCTGGTTTATTGGATATTTCCTGCACCACTACGTATTTGGCCTTTTGCAGCGCGGCTTCTGCAAAGCGTGCATCCGGCAAGCTCACCAGCGGATTGGTACACATGATCCAGATGGCTTTCAGCCGGCCGTCGTTCAGTGCGGTGAACATTTCGGTAGCGGTAAGACCCGGTTTATCTGAAAGTTCCGTACCTCCCCAGAATGCCTGTACTTCATTGCGGTGTGCAGGATTGTTCAGCACACGGTGCGCCGGGAGGAGATTGGATAAGCCGCCTACTTCGCGGCCCCCCATGGCGTTAGGCTGCCCTGTTAAGGAAAACGGACCGCTGCCAGGTCTGCCGATATGCCCGGTGATCAGGTGGAGGTTAATAAGACTAAGATTTTTATGTACACCAACGGAGCTTTGATTCAATCCCATGGTCCAAAAAGTCATAAAGCCGGCAGCATTGCCAATGTAATCTGCTGCGCGGTGAATGTCTTCTGCAGCCACCCCGCAAATAGCCGCCGCCTCTTCTATGGTGCGTTCCATCACGGTATCCTTATACTGGTCAAAGCCATTGGTATGCGCTTCCACAAATGAACTGTCGGTATACCCGCTGGTGATGAGCGCCCGTCCTATGGCGTGATGCAGCACAATATCAGTACCGGGATTTACCTGCAGGTGCAGATCGGCCAGCGCGCAGCTTTGTGTAACCCGTGGGTCGCTCACAATGATTTTCATAGCAGGATTGGCGGCCCTGGCGGCTTCCACCCTGCGCCATAAAATAGGATGACACCAGGCAGGATTGGCGCCTGCTACAAAAATGCAATCGGCCTGTTCTATATCATCGTAGGTGCCGGGTACTGCATCTTCTCCCAAAGCCATTTTATAAGCTACCACAGCGCTGCTCATACACAGCCTGGAGTTGGTATCTATATTATTGCTGCCAATAAATCCCTTGATCAGTTTATTTACTACATAGTATTCCTCTGTGAGGCATTGCCCGGATGCGTAGAAAGCTACTGCATCCGGGCCATGTTTTTTGATGATCGCTGCAAACACCGCGGCGGTACGCTCCAATGCCTGGTCCCATGTAACCCGCTGCCGTGGAAGGTTACGGTGATACCGCATCTCAGGATACAACAACCTGTCTGAGGTATCCATCACCGTGTAATGCAGGTTCATACCTTTGGAACAAAGCATGCCTTTATTAACCGGGTGGGTTTTGTCGCCTTCTACATGCAGCTTGCCCTGCCGGTCTTTATGTACCACTATTCCACAGCCTACGCCACAATAGCAACAGGTGGATTTGAATGATGCTTGCATGCT
>JBCNPS010000630.1:0-3895 GCA_039593235.1 Chitinophaga sp.
ATACAGGACAGATTTTTTGTCTATAAACTGAATGGTAAAGACAAAGTTAAAATGACTCAGATTACTGTTTCAGGAGGCTTTGGCCTGAGTGATCTGAACAGCAAGGATAACTGGTTCAGGATGTTCAAAAGCTGGCTCACTGAAAACGGGTTTTGAAAAATATTCCAGCCGGCCCCCCGGTTGAATGGAGGCTAAATCATACCCGCACGGAAATTCCAATAAAATATTACCTTTAGCATACCGACGAAATAGTAATCCCAAAACTTAATCCCCTTCTCTATGGAACGTAAAGTATCCCCTGGTGAATTTATTGGCATGCTGATGGCCCTGGGAGGCACTGTAATGATGGTCATAGGCGCGTTTAAACATGACATAACAATTGGAGGAACAGGAGGTGTTATAGCCCTTCTTGGAAGAGTAGCAATAAGCATTTTCAAATGAAGTAAATGAGTTAACGGTTATTGTACGAAACAGACTAACAAAAAGAAAATATGAAAAAAGTAATTGCCGCCATCAATATGACGCTTGACGGGTTTTGCGACCATACCTCGGGTGTTCCCGACGAAGAAGTGCATCAACATTACGCCGACCTGTTGAGAAACGCCGGCGCCGCTTTATATGGCAGGATAACCTACCAGTTGATGGAATATTGGCGGACCGTGCTGGCAAATCCTACAGGTGATAAGGCAATGGACGACTTTGCAGTTGCAATAGACAACACCCCAAAGATCGTTTTTTCCCGCACACTGAAAAGCGTAGATTGGAAAAGTGCGAAATTAGCAAGCCAGGACCTGGAGAAAGAAGTTTTGGCGCTCAGACAACAACCGGGTAAAAACGTTTTTGTATGCAGTCCGAGCCTGATTGTAGCTTTAACGAAACTTAATTTAATAGACGAATATCAACTTTGTGTTCACCCTGTTATTGCAGGAAGTGGTTTGCCGTTATTTAAAAACATCAGCGAAAAAATTACGCTTAAACTCATAAACACCAAAACGTTTGGCGGCGGTGCTGTCATCCTTTATTATGAACCGCAAACGAAAGAACAATGAACCGCTAACCGGCGTTATGGCGACCGACAGCAACAATTCAGCAGTTGTGCGCCGGTGTTAGTGTTTAGCCGTTCCCGGTCTTCCTCCTGCTGATACAACAACAGCCGTTTTACAAAACGGGTATATCAATCCTATGAAAAACGCTTCGCAGTGCTGAGAGTTTTTCATGTCCTGTGAATGCCTTTTCAAAAATACACTCATCTCCCCTTTATTTTCGGTAACGTTCTCGGTGATTTATCTGCCCTCTGCATGCAAAATAACCCATTTCGGGTGTATTTTGGTTGAGGAAAACAATATCAGCCAAAATTGCGCTTTTAGATTCAGGAAGGGAAGACGAAGAAGAGGAAGCCTGTTATCCACGTTATCATTTTCAAACAGGCACTATTCCATTTAAACGCGGAAGGTTAAATACTACACTTTAGAAAATACCGGATAGTATCCGGCGGATAATGCTTTCCATAACTGTAGCATTAGGCGTTGAGGAAGAGAAATACTCTGGAGAATAAATAATACAGCAATATTTATGAAAAGATTTCTACTTCTTCTGGTACCTGTAATACTGCTGATCAACAGCGTTGATAGCAGCTATGCCTATGGCCAATCCCCGGCTGTTGCCACCTGGGCGCTTACTTCAGATCAGCAGGCAACCACCGGCGGAAGTATCACCGCCGCTGCACAGCTCCTGAACGGCCTGTCGCATTTCGATTATATTTCGGGCGGGGAACGCACCATTCCTCCTGCCGGATCCTGGCCGGCGCAATCGGCTCCCGACAGCACCAGGTCCATGATATACAGGGTAACCCCGGCAACCGGCAACAGTATTACTATACAGGAAATCGGGATCTCTATCAGCTTTAACGGTTCCAGCGCAGCAAGGGTAAACCTGGCCTGGTCAACGGATAGTATCCACTTCACCACAGTAACGCCCGATTTTGCCCTGGCCTCTTCTTCCGCACCAACCGCCTATACATTTGGCCAGTTAAATATCAATGTGTCCGCCGGCAATACTTTGTACTTCAGGGTATCTCCCTGGACCAGCAGCGCCATTACGGGTAAATACCTTGTAACAAAAAATGTGATCATCAAAGGAACCACCAACCCGGTGCCTGTAGCCACATGGCCACTCACGGCCAATCAGCAGGCAACGGCCAGCGGGAATATCACTGCCGGGGAACAAACACTCAGCAACCTGGTGGCCGGCAGTTATACCAATGGACAACAACTATTACCCGCAACCGGCAGCTGGCCGGCAGCAACAGCGCCCGACAATAACAGGTATGCCCAGTTTACCACCACACCGCTTACCGGCAGCGCATTCAACGTAACAGATATCTCCCTGTCGCTGGCATTTGCCGCAACCAGCGGGAAAGCCAAACTTTCGTGGTCGGTTAACGGTACCGACTATACGGAAATTGACACCACACTGAATTTAACCACTACCGCTACCGCATATACGCTGCACAACCTGGACATCACGGCGGCCACCGGGCAAACGCTGTACCTGCGGCTGCTCCCCTGGAGCAGCACCGCACAGGGCAATATACCGCTCACCGTAAAAAACGTTACCCTGTCGGGATACAGCTATGTAGTGCCTGCCATCACCTGGGCGCTTACCGCCGGTCAGGACGCTAGTGTAACCGGCGATGTAACCGCCGCTCCGCAATCGCTCACCGGGCTGAAAGTAAACAACTACATCTCCGGCAGCGGCGGGCAACGGCTATTACCGGCAGACAGCGCCTGGCCTGCGGAAACGGCGCCGGCCGCAGGAAGGTATATACAATACACCGCTTCACCTGTAACCGGCAACAGCCTGCTGGTACAGCAGATCACCGTGCCCCTGGCATTCAACTCATCGGCCTATGCACATGCAAGGATCTGCTGGTCCATAGACGGCAGCACTTTTACCGACCTGGCCGCAAACCAGCCCCTGGTATCCGGTACTAACCCTACCGCCTATACGTTCGGCAACCTGAATATAGATATCCCGCAGGGCAAATCTTTATACCTGAGAGTATATCCATGGACTACCAGCGCCATTACCAGTAAATACCTGGTTACAAAAAATGTAATGATCAGCGGCACCACCTATCCTTTCCGGCAAATTGCCTTTCCCGGTGCAGAAGGCGCCGGCAGGTTTGCCAAAGGCGGCAGAGGAGGCAGCGTGTATTACGTTACCAATCTCAATAACTCCGGCGCCGGCAGTTTAAGGGACGCCGTCAGCCAGCCTAACCGTACCGTGCTGTTCAAAGTTTCCGGAACCATATACCTGCTAAGCCCGATTGTAATTTTACAGGACAACATTACCATTGCCGGGCAAACCGCGCCCGGCGATGGTATTTGCCTGGCCAACTACGGCCTGGGCATCAGGGCCAATAACGTGATCATAAGATACCTGCGTAGCCGCCCCGGAGATATTATCATCAACCCGGGGGATACTGCCAAAGCAGTGGACGCCATGTACAACAATTATGGCAATCCTGTTACAAAGCCATTCTCCAATATCATTGTGGACCACTGCTCCATGAGCTGGTCTACCGATGAAGCCGGATCATTTTATGCCATCTCCAATTTCACCCTGCAATGGTGTATGTTAAGCGAAAGCCTTTACCAATCCATTCACACAAAAGAAACGCCGCATGGCTACGGCGGCATATGGGGCGGACAGCAATCTTCCTTTCACCACAACCTGCTGGCGAGCCATAGCAACCGCAATCCCCGATTCTCCGGCAGCGCCAATACCGGCCAGCCCGAACTGGAGTATGTCGATTTCAGGAACAACGTCATCTATAACTGGGTAGGCTCTACCTACGGCGGCGCCGGCGGCCACCTGAATATGGGGAACAATT
>JBCNPS010000631.1:0-3866 GCA_039593235.1 Chitinophaga sp.
TGACGGTTCAAACAAGCCATCCTGAAAGTATGCAGCCTGCCGTGATACTGGTGGCCGGCAGCGCTGGTAATAGACGGAATGATGGATTCCGCTTCATACACAAAGGAAATGATATTATCGTCCTTCCCTTCATTGGCCTTCTTCCTCATCTGGTTAACCTGCCCTGTAAGTCCCTGCACCATTTGATGATGCGCCCGTTTATACGGGTCGGTATCCTCCCGGAAAACCCGCTGCAGCTCAGGCACTGCAGCTGTGATCATTTCCAGCATACGGGCTTCCAGCTTATCCAGGAAAGCAAACCATCTCTCCTGCCTTGTGCTGATCTCCGCAATTAATGCAGGATTCTCATACTTCTTGCCAAATAAACCGAACATTGTTTATGAATTATTTTCCTTTTTGATATGCACGCCGTCTGTCAGTTTGGTATCCATAAATACAAATCCGCAGTAGGCGCAGGCAGTAAGTCCCTTCCTGTAAGCCCGTCCCGCGCCGCACTCAGGGCAATCGCGGATATCCATCTTAGCTTCTTCCTTCTTTATTTCACCACCATAATGTTCCTGGGTTTCCACCTTTTTCTTCAGCTGTTCCAGGAAGTTGGAAACTCTTTTCTTTTCTTCTTCCGCCATCATGCTTACCGGTTAAAGGTTAGAGTAATTTCAGCAGTTCTTCTTTTTTAGCAGCATACTCCTGCTCCGTAATGAGCTGCGCATCAAAGAGCGCCTTCAGCTGCTTAAGCCGTTCTGTTATATCTGTAGCCGGGGCGGACTGCTGCTGCATCGTTCCATTGGTGATCATATTGGTGATCATGCCCATGGTTACCGCCTGCCGCGCACCGTTGCCTAAGTCAGTACCTTCTTTATCCATTGCATTCGCAATGCTGTACTGCGAAAACTTATTCATGTCTGTTACCATATTCATACCGGTAACCTTATCGTACTGTTTCAGTACATCTTCCGGTAATGTAATACTGGTAATGGTAAAGCGGGTAATTTCCAGGCCAAAATCAGTAAAATAAGGCTGGATCAACGGCTGGACCTTTTCATTCAACGCGGAAATATTTCCCGCAGCATCTACTACAGCAATATTCGCAAGCGCCAGCACTTCTGCAAATTTCGGTGCAATGAAATCGCGCAGCTGCAACTCCAGCTCTATAATATCCAACCTGGGCCAGGTACCGGCATATTCCTTAAAGAACCGCGATACATCCGCTATCCGGATATTATAGGTACCGAAAGCCCTTACACGTACCTGCCCAAAGCTGGCATCCTTCATTAACACCGGGGCCGGGGTGCCCCATTTGAGGTTAACAAACTGGTGGGTATTGAAAAAATAAATATCTGCTTTAATGGGACTTTCAAAACCATATTTCCAGCCCCGAAGCCTGGTAAGTATAGGGATATTTTCAGTACTCAGGGTATGCTTCCCCGCCGGAAACACATCAGCCAGCTGCCCTTCGTTCAGGAAAAGCGCATGCTGACTTTCCCTAACGGTTAGCACCGCCCCGTTCTTAATTTCTTTATCTGCATCTGCAAACTTCCACATCAGGGCATTGGGGTCCGGCGTTACGGACTCAATGATTTCTATAAAAGGTAATCCCATACTATAAGATTTAACTATTAGGCGCCTTAGATATCATGGTTTTTAAAATTTCCAGTATCTCTGTTTCAAACTGCTCCTGCCGTTTCCGTCCTTTTTTTGTATCCGGGAAATAATCGCTGATGATATAGTTTTTGCCAAACTTGTTTTTTTTATTGGAGATAACATAATAGAGATCGCCAGTATCGGTTTCCTGCAAAAAATAAACCTCTTCAAACGACATGAGTTTCCTTGAATACAAACCGGGTACTTGCTGGTACACTTCCCTGGTTAACTGGTTAAAAACAAATGTAAGGTTCAATTTAAACAAAAAGTCGTACACCGCGTAAAAGGCGCAGATGCCGCCAATACACATCACCAGCATGGAAACCTGGTACGACAGCCGCCATAGCTGCGGCACTATAAACGCCACAACCGCAAGAATTAAACAAATAATAATCTTGACCTTATAAACCTTGTTGGGCTGGAAACTCATTTGCCCGTCTGTAATTTTCCTGTTGTATAACATCATCCTGTAGCTTTAAGCAACCTGTTCATCCTCCATCCCCATGATGGCGGCAATTTCAGTAGTTATTTTCTGCAGGGGTTTTGTTAAAAACACGGTCTGATGAAGCAACACCGATCTTTCCCTGCCGTTCTTATTCATGATCATCGCCACTGTGGCATTCACCGTGATAATGAAGGTTTGTTTTGAAACCAGGAAATGCTGAAAGTCTTCAAACCGGTACACTGCCACTGGCATAAAGAAGGACGGTTGTACAGAAATGGTGCGGGCATCTGCATCTATCTTGAGCCTGGCGGTAACCCTCAGTAAGATAAGGATACCCAGCACCCCTATGAATATACTGCCAACCTTTGCACCACGTGCAGGGTTATTATATAAGATAAATACGATCAGGGCAGCTAAAAGAAGGGCTAACAAACAAAAGAAGGCCGTCTGATTTTTCTTTGTATATACATTCCCTTCACGGGTAAAATATTGAAGTGATTGCATGTGGTAATTCTATATGGCTATGAAACAGGAAGGTCTTCCTACCTTCCCCTTAATTAATAAAGGCAAACTTATCTTCGAATACTTTGCCGATTACCGGAACGGGTTTTTCTGCCTGGTTGGCGGCATTGATGATACCAAGTACCCAGAAAATAAGGATCACATATCCTGCCAGGCCCAGGAAAGATAATGCCGGTACCACGCGCGCTATAATGTTCAGCACAATATTGAGCACGATACTAACAATGGCAAGTCCCAGCGATTGTTTCAGGTGATACCTGAGCAGGCTGTCTGATTTCTCCTTCCCGGAGAAGTAAGCAATAAGCCACCCGATAAGGGTAACATATGACAAAATCGATAATGTTTTGCTGTTCATGGATGTGAGGTTTTCGTTTGGCGTTATTGCCTCTGCAAATTTGGGATGAACAGTTGTGAATCCGGCATCCGGCTATCCTACAAAGCGACTACCCGGGTTAAAAACAGCGTCTACAATATGACTACAGTATTTTCAATCTATTTATTATTAATCTCTTATAAATATAAATAGCTACAACTTTAATAACTTTTACCCATTCACTTTTAGCGATTTGTAGTAATTTGCCCCCATGAAATCAGTACCATATCTGCCATTTGTTTGTATAATTGTTTGCATATGCGGGTGGCTTTCGACAGCTTCTGCACAAACGCCACTGGCAGATAGCCTGCACTCCGTAATAACTGATCCTGCCTTTAACGAGAAGGAGAAGCCGGCCGTACTTAACCAACTGGCTGAAGTATACCGGGCGGGTAAAGATTATACCCTTGCTGCAACGGCGGCGAGGCAATGCATTGCCCTCTCTTTAAAGCATCAAAACCACCGGGAGGCCACCAGGGCCTATGCGATGCTGGCAAATATCAAATTCAACCAGCAACAATATGCCGATCTGAAAAAAGTGGTCGATTCCGTGTTTGCCGTTGCGCAATCAGTTCCCGACCCTGTTGCAATGGCGTATGCTTATTACACCAGGGTACTGTTGTACAAAACGCTGGGTAACTCAGACGATGTGGTGAAATACTGCCAGCTGGGGCTCCGGCAACTGGACAAGGAACCCGATCCCTACATTGCCGCTAAAATATATTACCAGCTTTACGTGGTGTATTCCGGCTGGAATAATGAGGAAAAGGTAGATGTATATGCCAGGGCTGCCACAGCAAGTGCGCTCAAGACCAGTGATTACAACCTCCTGAGCAATTGCTACACTGCCCTGTCGGTAGCGCATGAATATAAATACAATGCCAC
>JBCNPS010000632.1:0-3863 GCA_039593235.1 Chitinophaga sp.
TACCATGTTAATGGCGTTATAGGCATCGGCTACCGGGCCGTTCACGGCGTTCTCTGCTTCTGCTTTCATCAGCAGCACATCAGCATAACGGATTACCGGGAAGTTAGTAGAATTATACGACCTGTTTTTTGGTACCTGTGTTTCATATTCCCGGCGCCATTTACCGGCGGTGCGATCATAGATCTGTGCGGTGGTGTAAGCTACTTTTGAAACCGAGCCGTTCACAATGGCATATTTATAGGGCGCAATGTTCCAGTCGCGCCGCTTATCGCTCTCCTCATACAGGTTGTACATCCTGGCGGTAGGATGTATAGGCCCGTTGGAATAACCGATATTGTCGTCCGGCGATTCCAGCCCGTTTTCAATACCCACGCCACCGGCCAGTTGTGTAGATCCCTGTTGGTTGCCGTACATGCCTACTTCCCAGATGCATTCACCCGGTTCGTTGATGTCTTTGGAATGATTAATAAAGATGGCGCTGTAATCAGGATTCAGCGAGTGCTTCCCGGAGGCGATCACTTTGTTGACGTAGGTCAATGCATCCGCATACTTCGATACATCTTTCAGCGGCTCGCCTGCCATGGTGAGGTATACTTTTGCCAGTATAGCCTGAACGGTAGTGGTGGTCACCCTTTCATTGTTGGTGTAGGTGCTGATATCGTTCACCAGCGGTTCCGCTGCCTTCATATCGCTTACGATGGAGGCATATACCTCCGCCACGGAAGAGCGGGGCAGTGCAGGTTCTACGGGCGATTTCGTGGATGATAATTTTAATGGCACACCGCCGTAATTATCTACCAGTATAAAATAATAATAAGCTCTTAAGAAAAGCGCTTGTCCTTTTATGGCCGCTCTCTTCTTTTCATCCATAGTGGGCCGGTCTATATTTTCGAGTAGCAGGTTAGCGCGATCAATGCCCTGGTACACTACTTCCCATAGTTTACCCACATCCAGCTGACCGGCGTCAAACTCCATCACCTTTAAATTATTTACAGAGATATTTTTGTAGAAAAATTCATCGCTCATGGAAAGGTAAGAGTACAAACCACGGGAATACATTCTTCCGAAATTATCTATCAGCCGGTTGTACACGCCATTCAGCGCCCTGTCGAGATCGGCTTCTGTATTATAATAATTCTCCGGCGTCACAAAATCCTGCGGTTTTGTGTCCAGGAATTTATTACAGGCACTGAAGGTACTGCCTGCAAGGATGCACAGTAGCAGCAGGTATTTTATTTTTATAACGGGAGATGATTTTGTGTTACTTGATTTCATAATCGCAGCTTTTTAGTTCGTTAAAAGGTCACATCCAGTCCGAAGGTGATAGTTCTTGCCTTCGGGTAGGCCGACCAGTCGAAGCCCGGTGTTAAAGCCGATTGCCTTACAGATACTTCAGGGTCCAGTCCTGAGTAGTTGGTCCAGGTGACCAGGTTCTGTGCAGAAGCATATACCCGCAGCGCCTTTATTTTCGCCTGTTTCAGCAGCGGGGCCGGCAAATTATACCCCAGCGCCACTGTTTTAAGACGCAGGTAGGAGCCGTCTTCAATAGTACGGGAGGAATATACCAGCGGTCCCTGTCCGCCTACCTTGTACAATTTATTGGTTTGATTTTCCGGTGTCCAGCGGTCGGCATAGCTGGCGAACATATTCAGGAACGATCTTGTTACATCCCCGTTTTCAAACTCTATGCGGTTGGCGTTGAGGATATCGTTGCCATAACTCCACTGGAAAAATACGTTCAGGTCAAAGTTCTTGTAGGTGAAATTATTGGAGAACCCGCCGGTATGTACCGGGTTAGGATTACCGATAATTGTAAGGTCGTTGTTATCTACCTGTCCATCGCCATTGATGTCTTTAAACTTAATATATCCCGGTTGTATACTACTTCTCGGGTTACCGTTGTTAGGCACATTATCTTTCAGCACGTAGGTAGTTCCGTTCACCTTGTCAAAATCGCTGTACTGGTATACGCCATCAAACATAAATCCATAGAAGGATGCAATAGGATGGCCGGGAATAGCGATATATGGATAAGCGTTATTAAAGTTACCCCAGGTGATACGCGATGCATAGCTGGGTTCTCCTTCGTTCAGCTGTATCACACGGTTACGGTTAAACGAAATATTGAAGCTGGTGGACCAGGAGAATTTTTTACGCTGGATGTTCGTGGAGCTGACAGAAAACTCCAATCCTTCATTAGATACCTTACCGATGTTACGGATACCGCTCAGGTAACCGGAAGAAGGCGCCAGGGTGGCGTTCAGCAGCAGGTCTTTCGTGTTCTTCTTATAGTAATCCGCCGTTACCATAATACGGTTCTTCAAAAAGCCCAGGTCTATACCGATATCTGTTTGCGCGGTAGTTTCCCATTTCAGTTTCGGATATCCCAGGTTGCTGGGGATGATACCCTGCACGGGTGAATTGCCGAAACTGTAACCGGAATAAGGGAACAGCTGCAGGGAAGTGAGGTAAGCAAAATCCGATACCCTGTTATTCCCGGTGGTGCCGTATCCTGCGCGTATTTTGGCATCAGAGAGGAAGGATATATTTTTCATGAAAGGTTCTTCAATGATCCTCCAGGCCACTGCACCGGAGGGGAAATAGGCCCATCGGTTGTTGTCGGGGAACTTGGAAGATCCGTCGGCCCGGAGCGACAACGTAAGCAGGTAACGTGATTTATACCCGTAGTTAACGCGGCCCAGGAAAGACATTAACGCGTAAGACGACCTGGCAGTAGGCGCGGTATTAATGATGCCTTCATCCAGGCCGCTCATGCCCAGCGATTCGTTGGGCACCTGGCTGGCGGTGAAGCCGTAGCTGTAGTAAGATGATTTCTGCATGGTGAAACCGCCCAGCACATTCAGGTTATGGTCTTTATTGATCACCCTTGCATAGGTAAGGGTGTTTTCGTTGAGCCAGTTGGTGCGTTCCAGGTTGCTCACCGATCCGTTAATACCCAGCACGCTGCTCTTCGGGTTGCCGAGGCGGGTATTGGAATTATTGAATATTTCTTTCCGCACTGCTTCTTTGGTAATACCGCCGGCTATTCTTAATGTAAAGTATTTTGCCGGTTTGTATTCCAGGTAGGCGTTGGTGATAAGCGTATTATTGAACTGCGGGTTGTATTCATTTTTAGTAGAGATGATCGGGTTCATGCGGTACTCATTCAGGGGGTCCACATCCGGATCAAACGGTTCATCAATAATAGACGCATCATCTGAAGCATTGCCGGTTACCGGTCGGTATCCCCAAACGCTGTACATGAGGCTGGAAGTAGGGCCGGAAGGCGTGGGTGAAGCCACGGCTCCATAGGTTTTGGTACCGGTGTAGTTTATATTGATGCCTGCCTTCACTTTATCGTTCAGCCGCTGATCAATTACAGCCCTGCCCTGGTAGCGTTTAAACCCGCTGTTGATGATAATACCATCCTGGTCCAGCAGGGAGCCGGAAAGAGAATAAGTTGTTCTGTCGTTACCACCTCTCAGGGAGAGGCTATGATTCTGCATAAATGCTTTCCTGAAAACCTGGTCCTGCCAGTCGATGCCTTTTACGTTCCTGTAGTCCTCCAGTGTTTTATCTTCTCCCAGGTAAATAGGAGTATAGAAGGTAGAATTTTGCTCCAGCTGGTATTTGACGAACTCGTAAGGGCTCATCATTTTTTGTTTTTTCATATTTTCCTGGAAGCCCATCCAGGTTTGATAAGTAACCGTAGGCGCGCCTGTTTTACCTTTTTTTGTGGTGATGAGAATAACGCCGTTGGCGCCTCTTGCACCGTAAATAGCAGTAGCGGAGGCATCTTTCAATACTTCAATGGAGGCAATTTCTTCCGGGTTGAAAATATTGTTGGAAGGGTTTTCCATCGG
>JBCNPS010000633.1:0-3846 GCA_039593235.1 Chitinophaga sp.
TACACCTGCCGGTGATGCGCCCTGCACTGCTGTAACCACAAACTTTATATACCGTCCGGATACAGCAGTGTGCAGGTAAATCATCAGGTTCTTTTCCGGCCTTACAGCGTTAGGAATAATTATTGTTTGCCCTGCATCCCAGGTTTGATTATCCATGCTGGTATAAACTTTGGCTTCGGCGGGTTGCTGCCCTTCAGCGGCCGGGTCGTACCTGAGCATGATCCCTTTCAATAGATTTACCTGCCCCATATCCACCGTAAATCCTTGTGGAGGAACGGCCGCCCCTTCAGGCAATGAGCTATACCAGTAGGTATTATATCTTCCATCCAATACATTGTTAACCGTTTGATCATTATCCGCAGTAGCTGCCACTATGTGCCAGTTAGTACGTGCATATATAATTTCGGGCACCAGTTCTGCCGCTACATATACTGTTTTATTTGCGCCGGGCATTACAGCTTCCTCATCGTTAATCTGCAAAGGCAACAGGTAGGCACCTCGCAGGGGCATACCGCGGAAGGTAATCCTGAAACTATCTGCCCCCGGACCAGTACTACCCGTGGGAATAGTAACGGTGCTTTTGGTTGTATTAAAAAATGCGACTGGCAATGCACTGTAGAATGTGTGGTTGGCTGCATTAAAACCCGGAACAAGCGAAGGCTGCGGCGCTATACTTACTTTTAACGATACGGGTGCAGTTATGTTCAGGCTGGCATCAAACCCGGTTGCATCGTGCAGCAGCGTACCGTCAGATTGTTTTATAAATTGTATATACTGCACGCTGTCGCCCTGCCCCGGAATGGATGAAAATACCTTTGTGAAAGAAACCCGGAAAAATATGGTTTGCCTCAGCGTATCTTCCTTTGGCAGACTACCCGGCGGGTTGGTATTCAACCGTACGGGTATAGTATACGTAGTAGTTAAATCAGTGAGGTTCAGCCGGGAGGCGTCTGCAAGTACCAGTTTTATGGAATCACCGGAACTTAAAGCCCCCGCCGCTATGGTAACAGCAGCCCTGGCGAAACTGAATGCACCTGCCGGAAGCACGGGCGACGGAACTACTGATTGGGTAAGCCGGTCATAAACAGGTATCAGGCTGGTATCGATCGTAGCAACCAGTTGTACGTCTTTATCACTGGCGGCAAAAAGTTTTGCAACAAATGCCATATCAGTGCCGGGTATAATACGGCCGCGGAGTACCAGCATGTCGCTCTCCAAAACATTATATCCCTGCACCGTATTAACCGGATCTACGTATGCAATAAACCGGTATGGTTCCAGGAAGTTTTTATTTTTTACACAGGAAGAAATTGTCAGTCCTGCTCCAACTATCAATACACGCCATAACCAGTGAGTTGTTGTTCGCATCTCTTTCAAATCTTTTGATCAGAAATTCATGTTTACACTAAAGGAATACTGTTTGGATACAGGCAACCCGATCTGCCCTCCGCTGGACACTATTTCAGGGTCCACCCGCAGCCTGTTGCGTTTCCATACCACCAGGTTCTGCGCCTGGATTGATATCATAAGATCTTTCAGGAAGAAGCTTTTCAACAGCGTTTTTGGCGCCTGCCAGCCTATCTGTACTTCCTGCAGCCGTATATTATCTGCCGGCATTATACTGTTGGTGGAATTTTGGATAATAAATGCCCTGGTACTTGCTCCATTTGTATTAGCCATAGCGGCAATATCGGTATGCAGTTCATCTCCCGGTTTCCTCCAACGGTCGCGGATCAGGCTACTGTTATCGGGTATTCCGGATGGGGCAGGAAGATATTGCCTCATTACATATCCCAGCTTGAATGCCAGCGATGCTCTTGCAAAAAAGTTCCCGAAATTCCATTCCTGGATTAATCCACCATTCCAGGGCGCCCTGGTTACACCACTGTACACTAAAGCCGAAGTAAGCGCAGTGCTGTCGGGGGCGGCGGTTTTCTGCCCCTTGTCGTCGTATATCTGCGGATTGCCTTTATTATCCAGTCCGGCCCAGCGGTAACTCCAGATACTTTCCGTGCTGTACCCATTGCGATAGGCCCCCAGGTAGGCAGGCGATTGAGAAAAATTTACCAGTGGCACACTTCGTGCAATATTTTTGTTATAAGCGCCATTCAGAGTGATCACATACCTGAATTGCTGTTGCTCCACTACTTTTATAACCAGGTACAACTCTACCCCCCTGCTCACAATTTCGCTGTAAGAAACCTGGGCGCCCAATCCTGTAGAAGGATCGGTAGGTACCGGGATATTGTTGTTCAAACCACTGATTAGCTTGTTGTAATAGCGAAGGTCAAGCAGGTATTTGTCGCTCAGGAAACCTATACTGGTATGTGCTTCCATATTGCTTGTTTCAGGAGGCAGTAACCCGAAACTATTATTGATAGCCATACTATAAACGCCATCTTCCCTGGGCGTATTAGTTTCCATCATCAGGCCCATTGCCTGGTAGGGACTGATGTGCTGTAAGATAAAATCTGCCTTGAGCGTGCTGATGGCGCCGGCATGAAAATAAGTTTCCCCGGCTATATTGTAACCTGCCTGTACATTCGTTTGGGGATGCCCTTCCGGCGAACGGCCGTAGCTGCCAATAAAATTCAACATACCTCTTCTAAGGTTTGCCTTTACATTGGCCCCGATATAATTATTGGTGATGTTGGCGCTGGTAGCCTTTTCATTCCCTTTAATATTGAAAGCAGTATGAACGATGTCCAGTACCAGGCTATTGGCTGCCATTCCTATGGTCATTTTTTCATAAGTACTGCGTGCGCGCTGTCCTGTTTGCTGGGCCAGGTTGTAGCTGCCCACCCATATCCCATAGTTGTTCCATGCTGTTTGCAAAGTGCGTGTGGCACTGATCTCCGTAGGCAGACTGGGTATTTCCACGCCCGTTAGCCCTGCTGAAACCCGCAGGTCGCTTATCCATTGGGGAATATGAGGAGAAAAATGCCTGTATAACCGCCAGGTCGCCTCTGCATTATAGTTGGCAAGGATACTGTAAGGCGGATCGTATCCATAACTGGGATTAAATACCGCGTTATAATTACCTTTCAGGATATATGTATCATTGAAACTGTATTTAAGTCTTCCGTTCCAGCCGACCTGACGCTGAATCATAACACTCTCCTGGCTGGGTGTGAGCAGCATATAGGGAAAATTGGAAGTAGCCACCGGGAAAAGCACATTAGGATCGTTATCGCCATACACTCCATACACTCCGCGTAACTGCAGATAATTACCAACACTGGTCAACGGATCAAAGGGTAACAAAACGGGTTGCCCTTTACCGGTTTGCGGATTATAACCATAAATGCTGGAATAAGCGGGTATTTTACTTATGGTAGATGCACCGCTTCCTCCCAGGGCGAAATTGAGATCATGCCTGCCTGTTCTTTTGCTGTAAAGCAAGCTGGAACGCACATTCCAGTTTCTTTCCCGGGAATACGAGCTACGGAAGATCCCTCCTTTTGGTACATAAAAATTGAGACCGGTCAGTAGCCGGTCCGGGTCGCCCGCACCGGTATTAAAAACGGGAGTCGCATATTCATCCACTAACTGTCTTGCCTGGCTGCTGTTTGCATCCTGGTAATCTTCTGTATTACTATTGGAAAGAATATACTGGAAAGAGCCGGACCATTTCAAACCCGGGAGTAGCTCCCAGTCAACGTTTAACTGGGATTCAGCATCAAGCGCTTTCCGGGTATTGCTATTCAGCCGGGCATCCTGCAAAAGATTCACCCCATAATCGTTGTAGCCTGCATCTACCAGTATAGCATTGGCTTCGGGGTTAAATTTTGAATAATCATACACATAACCACCGGCCGGATTAAGCAAAAGCTGGTAAGGTTGTAA
>JBCNPS010000634.1:0-3840 GCA_039593235.1 Chitinophaga sp.
TTTTATCGTGGAGGGCCTATCCTGATGAGCGCCATTGCCGGTATTGACCAGGCGCTGTGGGACATCAAAGGAAAATACTACAACGCCCCCGTTCACCAGTTGCTGGGAGGCAAGGCGCGTGATAAAATGAAGGTTTACTCCTGGATTGGCGGCGACCGTCCTGCAGAAGTAGGGGCCGCTGCCCGTAAAATGGCGGAGCAGGGATTCCTGGCGGTGAAAATGAATGCCACCGAAGAACTGCAGTATATAGACAGCTATGAAAAGATAGACGCCGCCATACAGCGCATTGCCGCTGTGCGTGAAGCAGGTGGCCCCGGTATGGGTATCGGTATCGATTTCCACGGCAGGGTACACAAGCCTATGGCTAAAATACTGGCCAAAGAGCTGGAGCCCTTCCGCCCGATGTTTATTGAAGAACCGGTGCTGCCCGAGAATAATGAAGACCTGCGCGAAATAGCCCGGCACGTAGCTATTCCCATTGCCACCGGGGAACGCATGTTTTCCAAATGGCAGTTCAAAACGCTGCTGAAAGAAGGATATGCGGACATCATACAACCCGATGTATCACATGCCGGCGGTATTACCGAATGCAAGAAAATTATTTCCATGGCCGAAGCCTTTGATGTAGCAGCCGCCCCGCATTGCCCGCTGGGCCCCATTGCGCTGGCCGCCTGCCTGCAGGTAGACGCTACCTGTCATAATGCTTTTATACAGGAACAAAGCCTGGGTATTCACTACAACCAGGGCAGCGACCTGCTGGATTACCTGGTAGATAAAACCGTGTTCCAGTACAAAGACGGCTATGTGGAAATTCCTTCCAAACCTGGTTTGGGCATAGAGATCAACGAAACGCATGTACGAAAAATGGCCGAGGAAGGGCACAACTGGCGCAATCCCGTGTGGCGCCACACAGATGGCAGTGTAGCAGAATGGTAAATACAGACCCGTAACAACTACATGAAAGCATTCAATTCTAACGTAAAACCTACGAAAATACGTTACCAGGTACTGTTCCTGATATTTGTGAACGTGGTGATCAACTACATCGACAGAAGCAACCTGGCCGTAGCCGCTTCTGAAATAGACAAGGAGTTTAAACTTACACCGGTACAACTCGGACTGATCTTTTCGGCTTTTAGCTGGACGTACCTGGCCTTCCAGATACCAGGCGGCATATTGGTGAACCGTTTCAGTCCACGTATCCTGTATACTTTCAGTCTCATCGCCTGGTCGCTTGCCACTATTACGCAGGGATTTGCAAAAGGCTTTGCCACGCTGTTTGGCTTACGTATGGCCACCGGCGCGTTTGAAGCGCCGGCATTTCCTATCAACAACCGGGTGGTAAGCAACTGGTTTCCCGACAATGAGCGGGCTTCCGCTATTGCCGTATATACTTCCGGGCAGTTCCTGGGCCTGGCTTTCCTGATGCCCGTATTATCCATGATCCAGCTGGAAGTAGGATGGAAGGGGCTCTTCGTGGTGACCGGTCTCATTGGCATCATATGGGGCATTATATGGTACCTTTTTTACCGGGATCCACTCCGGCACAAAGCTGTGAACGCAGTGGAACTGCAGCATATTGAAAGCGGCGGCGGTATGCTGGATAAACAGCAAACCGAAAAGAAAAGCGCTTTCCGCTGGACTGATCTGAAAGCCGTGCTTTCTTACCGCAAGTTGTGGGGGATCTATATCGGCCAGTTTGCAGTGAACGCCACGCTCTGGTTCTTCCTCACCTGGTTCCCTAAATACCTGGTAGACTATCGCGGCCTGGACTTCATCAAATCAGGCTATTGGGCTTCTATACCTTACCTCGCCGCATTTACAGGTATTTTATGTTCCGGTTTTTTATCGGATTACCTGGTGAAGAAAGGGGTATCTGCCGCAAAAGCGCGCAAACGGCCTATTATTATCGGTTTGTTGTTATCGGTTTTTATACTGGGCGCCAACTATGTAAATGCGCCCGGGCTTATTATTTTTTTTATGTCCCTCTCATTTTTTGGGATAGGTTTCGCTTCCATCACCTGGATATTTGTATCTACGCTGGCGCCCAAACACCTCATCAATCTTACCGGTGGGGTATTTAATTTTGTAGGACAACTGGCGGGTATTATTGTGCCCATTGTAATAGGTTTCCTGGCAAGTGGCGGCAACTTTGCGCCGGCATTGGTATTTGTGGCGCTGATGGGGTTGTTGGGTGCATGCTCCTATATTTTCCTGGTGGGAAATGTGGAACGGATAAAAACGGGAAATGATGAATAAAGAGAATTATTTTCTAAGCTGCGACTGGGGCACCAGTTCTTTCCGGCTACGGCTGGTGGAAACCAATACGCTGCATGTTATAGCCGAAGAAAAATCGGGCACTGGTATTGCCGGTACTTACCAGCAATGGCAGCAAACATCGCTACCCCGTGAAGATTTTTTTGCTGCGATCATCAACCGGCAGATAGCTACGCTTGCAGGGAAAACAGGCCTTTCATTGCAAGAGGCGCCGGTAGTGCTTTCCGGTATGGCGTCGTCCAGTATCGGTATGATAGAGTTGCCCTATAAAGCGTTGCCTTTCAGCATGAGCGGAGCCGATTTGTCTGTACACGCTTTCCAGCGGTTCATTATTATTTCCGGCGTTACCAACGGGCATGATGTAATGCGTGGTGAAGAAACCAAAGTAGCCGGCTGTGTTACCTTGTTACCTGATACTGGTGCAGAACAATGGCTGCTGTTACCGGGCACGCATCCCAAACATATAGTGGTGCATAACAAACAGGCAGTACGTTTTCAAACGTTTATGACAGGAGAGTTTTTTGATTTGCTGTCTACGCACAGTATCCTCGCTGCATCGGTAGGCGCAGAAGGTTTACTGGACGATTCTCGTGCTTTCTTTACAGAAGGAGTGCATGCCGGATGCTCGGATAACCTGCTGCATGCAGCTTTCATGGTACGTACCAACCAGGTACTCAAAAAGATGCCGGCTGCGCATAACCGGTTTTATTTAAGCGGTTTGCTGATTGGTGCGGAACTGAAGTCGGTACCGGCTGATGTAGCAGTGTATTTGATGGCAGGGCCGCAGCATATGCCGCTTTATATGGCAGCGTGTGAAGTGTTGGGGATTAAAGTGGCGGGGAGGATTGATGCGGATGAGGCGTTGGTGAGGGGGCAGAGGGAGGTGGTTTTAAGTAGCTTTTAATGTTCATTTTTTATTTTGCTAACTTTGTGGGATGATTTTGTTATTATGAGTGTATATCAGCAATTTACAGATCAGGAATTAACGGACTTACTCACATCCGGGGATCAGCAGGCATACACTGAAATTTATGACCGGTATATTTTTGTATTACTGAACCATATTTACAACAGGACCCATGATCGTGAGGAGGCGAAAGATATTGTGCACGAAGTGTTTGCCCGGCTTTGGGCCAACCGTGAGGGGCTGGAAATAACGAGTAGCCTGGCAGGCTTTCTTTACACTTCTGCCCGTAATATTGTATTAAACCAGGTTACACGTAAAAAAGTTGAAGCAAAATATTTTAATTCCATTCTGAAATTTTTGGAGCATCCCCAGGTCATTACTGATCACAAGGTCCGCGAAAATCAGCTGATCGCTATTATCGAGAAAGAGATCGCCGCACTACCTCCTAAAATGCGGGAGGTTTTTGAACTTAGCCGCAAACAACACCTCAGCCACCGGGAAATTGCTGAAAAATTAGCTATTTCGGAGCAGACTGTCAGTAAACACGTGACCAATGCCCTGAAGATCCTTCGCATTAAACTGGGCCTTTTCGCTTATCTCCTCTGGATCATCTCCTCGAAATAATTTTTTTTCATTTTACTTACCTGTTCCGCTTT
>JBCNPS010000635.1:0-3820 GCA_039593235.1 Chitinophaga sp.
AACACGCCAAAGCCAGGGGCGCACATATCTATGCAGAAGTAGCTGGCGCCGGCATGACCGCCGATGCGTATCATATGACGGCTACCCACCCCGAGGGATTGGGCGCCCTACGGGCGATGCAGCTGGCACTGGAAGACGCCGGCCTGAACAGGGCAGCCGTGGATTACCTGAACGCACACGCCACCTCCACTCCCGTAGGTGATCTGAGCGAAATAGCGGCCATCGGGAAGCTATTTGGCGATGCGCCGTCACACCTGCATATCAGCGCCACCAAATCCATGACAGGCCATCTGCTTGGCGCTGCCGGCGCCATAGAAGCCATTGCCAGTGTAATGAGCATTCAAAAAGGCATCATCCCTCCTACTATCAATACGCAGGAGCTGGATCCCGCCATCCCCGGCTCATTGCAGATAGTACTGGGCGCTGCCCTGGAGAAAAATGTGAACGTAGCTATGAGCAATACCTTCGGCTTCGGCGGGCATAATGGCATTGTGGTTTTCAAAAAACTTTAGCGGAGTTTGTCTGAGTCAGACAAAATCCGCGTTAAGGCAGCGTATTAAAATTAATCGCCGGCGCCGTACCTGATGGGGTGCGGGTAAGCGGCGTATTGATTTTTACGAAGTTGGAAAAGAAGCCGCAGTTGCGCAGGTAGAACTTAGTGGATTCCACACCGCCGGCAAAATCCATACGCGACTGGGATGCCGCGGTGGCATCGCCGGTGAACTGCGCGTTTGTGAGTTCATACCAGGTTCCATTGGCGTCTCTGGCCCATTGGTTACCGTATTGTGCTTTTCTCCCGATATAGCCTGTTTCCGTAGAGAAATTTTCCAGGAAAGAATATAAACCGGTCAACCACGTATTGGTTTGCGGACGACGAAAGCTGGCAATCAATTGCCAGGAGCCGGTTTCAGGGGCATAGAACCAGGAGGTAAATTCTGTTTTGTTGTTGGCCACCGGTACTGCATGCGTTAAAAAACGGTAAGTGGTACCCGCCTGCCAGTTGTATACCAGATAGCTTTGTCCGCCTGCACCCTCGTTTCCAAAGGAACCCGTTTGTACGCCAGGCCCTTTGCGCAGCAGTTCTATCTTCAATGAATCAGGAATGCTATTGGGATCATCCGTATTGGCAGGACTCCAAACAGAAAACAATACCCTTCTTTCCGTGGTACTGTTTACCTGGATACCGAAATATCCCTGGCTGAAGCCATTAGACATAAAGTAAGATCCAACCGGGTCCTGGCCGGTAGGAACTGTTACTTCATTATAAAACCATTCCACGTTTTTACCCGCCGGCGCCGTGTATCCCAGGTGTACAGAAGGACCTCTCCTGCCCCAGTATACATCCGTTTGAATGTAATTGAGCCGGCCGCGGGTAGCCGTGCCGCTGATGTACAGGTCCGACAGGTCCGCATAATAGCTTCCCGTTTTAGATACACCCTGGAAGTCTACTTTCACATAGCCGGTATCCGTTAGGTTGAAATCTCCCACATCAATAGTGTGGTAGCTGCTGCCGGAAGCGGTAATGGTTTTCGACTGGCCTGCTGCGGTGATCTTCAGCTGGCTGCTGCCGCCCGGCACCTTTCCACGTAATGCCAGGTGCAGTGTACCCGTAGCGCTGATACGGAAGTACGCACTGAAAACGGAATTACTGCTAGTCCAGTTGGCCAGGCCATAATCCACCACCACTTCCGCGGCGCCGGCGCTGCTTTGTGTAAGCCAGGCATTACTTCCCAGCGCCACCGCAATATCCGTAATACCGGAAGCTTTAACGGTGACGGGCAACAGGCTGTCTTTCGGGGTTACAGCAGATAAGGAATAATTCCTGGAACAGGACGACAGGATAAGGCATCCGAATGCGAATGCAAGCGATAATTTTGGTTTCATTGCACTGTTATGTTTGGTTAAAAAAGAAAAATGGGTTCCCTGGTTTTTCGTATGCTCTTCCACGTGGTAATACCTGAATTTAGTTACCCTGCTAATTATATAGTAACCGCTCCTCCTAATTATGACATTGTAATGACGTCCGTATTTTACCAAACAGGTCGATTGTGTTATTTATCTCCCTAAAAAAATAATACTGAACGCATAGGGGTAAGCAGCGAACATGGTGTCTTCCTCTAAAGATTTAAAATCAGCATTATTATGAGCCTGCAATATAAACACCGGTCACCCATGCAACTAAAGAAAAGATATGCATGTTTGTTAATTATCCTGTTTGCATTTACGCCTGTGCAACAGCTGTGGGCCCAGCTGGGCGCCACTTCTCCTGATGGTCCCGGCATAGGGATCAGCGTAGATTACCTGCCGCCTTCGCGCTACATCCGGCCGGAAGACAGTGTAAAAACCAGGTCCACTACCTCGCAGCAACGCTATAATTTCGGCGCGGTATTTAACCTGGGAAGCCATGTGGATACCGCTACCGGGAAGGTGCGCAACTGGACGCTGGCGGCCTCCGGCAGCTACACTAAAATGATGAACAAAGATTATGATAACCGGATCTTTCCTGAAGAATTGCTGGGTACACAACTGGCGCTGCAACATTTCCGGAGTATCGGTAACCGCTGGGGTATGGTAAGCGTGTTATCTGTAGGGCTTTTCACCGATATGGAAAAGATCAATGGTAAAGACATTTTTATCAATGGGGGCGTATTGTTTGTAAAGCAACATAACCGGCACTTTTCCTATGGAATAGGCGCCATGTTCACCAATACTTTTGGTACGCCTATGTTACTGCCTGCGGTGCTCGTTAAATGGCAAACCGAAAGTAAGTTCAGGATAGATGTAAACTTCCCTGAAAAGATAAGCGTATCCCACCGGTTGAATAAACAAACCGACCTGGCGCTGGCATTCCGTGTGCGTGGCTCCTCGTACGATGTGGAAAATGCGCCGGATAAAAAGCGGCTGATGGGTTACTCAGAACTGAGTGTGGGACTTGAAAACACCTGGCGCCTGAGCAGGCATATTGATTTTGTGGCATCGGGCGGTAGTATCCTTTACAGTGGCATTGCCTTCCGGGAGAAAAGTTTATCGGAGATGTTTTCCGACAAACCGATGCATAGGTTGGCCACCAATTACTTTTTCAGTGGCGGACTGCGGTGGAATTTCCAGCCGCGTAAATGATATTCCTGTTTTAACAGAACCGGTCACTGTTTGCACAAACAGTGACCGGTAAAAATATTATCTCACTTCATATGGAGGTTGTGCAGGGGCCTTATAAGGCTTTGTTTGCAGCAGGTTCTTAATTTCTGTGATGGCCCTTTCCAGCTGCGGATCGATGCCTTTGGCTATATCGCCGAGGTTTTCATCTACCGCAATATCGGGATCAACACCGTGTCCTTCGCGGAACCAGGTACCATCGCTGTTGAACATGCGGAACGATGGCACGGTGATCATACCACCATCGATCAGTGCGGGGGTATTGCTGATACCAATGAGGCCGCCCCAGGTACGGGTACCTATAATGGGGCCCAGTCCTGCTTTGCGGAAGTAATCCGGGAAAGCATCGCCGCCGGAACCACTCCAACCGTTGATAAGCATTACCTTGGGGCCAAAATTGGCATAGGAAGGCCATTGGGTGGGTGTACCGTTACGGGTAGCCCAGTAAGCCAGCGGTTTACGGTTTAGCATTTCAATAAAGCGGTCCGGGATCTGGCCGCCATTATTGAAGCGTTCATCAATCACAAGGGCTGCTTTATCCCACTGTCCGTTGAACTGGCGGATCAGTTCATCCTGCCCGTCGATGCCCGTACTTGGCACAAAAATGTATCCTACCTGGTTATTGGTGGCATCGGCCACACGCTTGCGGTTACTCTCTATCCAG
>JBCNPS010000636.1:0-3819 GCA_039593235.1 Chitinophaga sp.
CAACAGTAGGGTCTTCATTACGCACCGACATGGCTTTCATTGCGCAGAAACCGCCTACGGAGGCAGGCGTTACAGGCGCTTCGGAACCACCGGTTACTACTACTTTGGCCTTACCCAAACGGATATACGTTAATGCGTCCATGATGGCCGTATTGGAAGTAGCGCAGGCGGATACGGTGGTATAGTTGATGCCCATCAGGCCATACTTGATGGAGATCATACCCGATGCCATATTGGTGATCAGCTTTGGTACAAAATAAGGGCTGAAACGGGGATTAAAATCACCGGAAACATATTCGGTCACCTGTTCCTCAAACGTCTGCATGCCACCCTGACCGGAACCCCAGATCACGCCGGTATCAAAAGGATCCATTTTGCTGAAGTCGAGCCCGGAATCCTTTATTGCCTGGTCGGTCGCCACCAGCGCATATTGGGTGAACGGATCTGTTTTGCGGATCTCGCCCTTGTCCAGCGAAGTTGCGGGGTCAAAGCCTTTCAGCTCATGTGCAAACTGTGTGCGGAACCGGCTGGCATCAAAGTGACTGATGGTGGCAGCCCCGCTTTTACCGTTAACAAGACCGTTCCAGAAATCGGTAACATTGTTACCAATAGGAGATACCGTACCCATTCCTGTTATAACAACTCTTTTCATAGCTGGTTATTTATGATGCAGATCGTCCAGCAGCTGCTCCGCAATAACACGGAAAGCCGATGGCCCCATTACCCTCGATAAAAGAAGGGAAGCCTGCAAATTGGATATAATGATCAGGGCCCGCGCATAGGCGGCGCCTTTAAAATGAATAAGTTTTTTCTTCCTGCCTTGCTCCAGGCACTGGGTGAGCCAGCTGAGAATATCCCCGGCCATTTCCTGTACTTTGGCCTGCATGGCTGGTTCCAGCGTTTCATAGTCCGGCGCAAGGGATCCCATTAAACAGATATTGCCTTCCCTGCTGTGCCGGCGGAACACTTCCGTCAGCTTCTTCAGTTGTTCGTTTTCCGGCAGGTTTTTCCAGCGGCCGGTTTGCATATGAAATTTTGCAATCTCCTGGTCCACTACTTCCACGCCGAGGTCGGCCTTTGCCGGGAAATGATAATGTATCGCCGCATTTTTTATGTCCAGCGGCGCCGAAATGTCTTTGTAACTAAACGCATTAAACCCTTTGGTCCTCACCAGCCGGTCGGCCAGCTCCACTATTTTATCTTTTGTTTCAGACATAATCAGCCAATTGCGGCACAAATATACTTACTTAGTAGTAAGTAAACAAATAAGCAATTATTCCTGTTGGCGCATTGCGGTATATAAAAAGAGCCGGCGTCTGTTTTTAACAGTTGCCGGCTCTTTGCAGCCTAAGTATTTAATGTATATTATTCCGCTTTTAAGCTGTTTACAGGATTCATCAACGCTGCTTTTATGCTCTGGAAGCTGATGGTGAGCAACGCAATCAGCATGGCGGCTACACCCGCCAGCAGGAACACCCAGTAATGAATGGATACCCGGTAGGGAAATTTCTGCAACCACTGATCCATAGTATACCATGCCACCGGAAACGCGATCAGCGCTGCAATGCCTACCAGCTTCAGGAAGTCGGTGGAAAGCAGCCGCGTAATACCGGATACGCTGGCGCCCAGTACTTTACGGATCCCTATTTCCTTGGTTCTCCTTTCGGCGGTGTAAGCGGCCAGCCCGAATAATCCCAGGCAGCTGATCACAATAGCCAGCGTGGCGAATAAGCGCGATAGCTGCTGCATGAGCGTTTCATTGGTGAACATCGCGTTAAACTGGTCGTCTGCAAACTCATAGGTAAATGGATAAGCGGGGTTCATCTGCTGCATCACACGGCTAATTTCATGAAGTGCGATTTCTTTATCGGCATTATCATTCATACGCACATACATGAGGCTGGCCCTCGCGGGGCTGCAATAAAAAACCACAGGATCAGGCGTGCCATACATATTGCCATACACATAATTTTCTACAACGCCGGCTACGCGGGAATGAAGAGAAGAGTCTTTGGTGATTGGCGTAATGATAGTTTTACCTACAGCGCTTCCCTTTCCCATCAGCTGTTCCAGCGATTTTGTTATCAGTACATCCATGCCATTGGCAGCGATTACAGGTTTAAAATCATTACCGGCAACAATCTTCATACCGGTCGTTTGAATGAACTCAGGGCTTATCTCCCGCTGCGAAATAAGGATATCCTCAGTAGCAGGTTTTCCCTCCCAGCTAATGCTGGATGTATTGTTGCCGCCATACAAAGTAAACATATCCGCCAGCGCAGCATTTTGTACCACGCCGGTAGCCAGCAGCGCTGTTTTGATAGCGTCAAAATTCTGCTTCATAGTACCTTGTACCTGCATGGAAATAAGGTTATCTTTATTAAGACCAAGATTTCGCTTCTTCACATGCTGGATCTGCTGGTAAATGATCGCCGTGCAAATGATAAGTATAATAGAAACGCTGAACTGCGCAATCACCAGCCCTTTGCGGATAAATGCCGCACTGCCGGTGTTCGCTTTAATACCTTTTAATACAAAAACAGGGTTAAAGGAAGACAGGTACAACGATGGATAACTGCCCGCCAGCACGCCACATATCACCGTAATCCCCAGCAGCCACATAAGATGCATTGGCTGATTCAGCCCTATGCTGAGATGTTTATCTACCAGCGCATTAAACCCCGGCAACACAAGGAGCAACAACAATACGGCTAACGTCGCTGCCAGTAACGACATCAGCAACGCTTCACTGATAAACTGGATGATCAGTTTATTTTTCCCCGCACCCATTACTTTGCGAACACCTACTTCTTTCGCACGTTTTTCACTGCGGGCGGTGGCCAGGTTCATGAAATTGATGCAGGCAATGAACAGTATGATCCAGGCGATGAGCGAAAACAGGCGGACATATTCTATGCGGCCACCGCTTTGTTTCCCATTGGTGAATTGGTCATGCAACCGCCAGTCGTTCATACCGAACAGGAAAGCCTGGTTAATGGCGCCGGGACTGTGCGCTTCAATGAAGTGCTGAAGTTTGCTGTTGATACCGGCTACATTTACATGAGGCGCCAGTTCAACATAGGTGTCAACAGAATTGGCGCCCCAATTTTTCAGGTATGCATTCCGGTTGAAATAGATCTCAAAAGGAGCAACCCATTCAAATTTTATAGTGGAGTTTTCAGGGATATCTTTTATCACTCCTGATACCACATATGGCTGCGCATTATCAATCATAATGGTTTTACCTACCAGGTTCCTGGCATCGCCAAAAAATTTCCTGGCTGTTTTTTCTGTGATAACAATAGAATATAATTGTGGGAAAGGGTTAGCAGCATTGCCCTCTACAAAGGGAAACGTAAAAATATCAAACAGGCTGGCGTCCACATACATGCCGGAGACATACATTTTTTTGTCGCCCAGGGTAAATAATACATTGTTCCAGCCTTCTGAGGCACGGCAGGTTCGCATGATCCCGGGTATTTCCGCTTTCATGGCCTCCGCCATCGGGCCGGGTGTGGAAGTAAACGTGCGTATATCGCCACCGTAATTCCAATTCTCCCATACCTGGTAAATCCGGTCTTTTTTTACATGAGAATTGTCATAGGTAACTTCATCTTCTACCCACAAAAAAATAACACCCGCACAGGCTAACCCGATAGCCAGCCCGAAAATATTCAGGAAGCTGTAAGTTTTGTTTTTCCAGAGATGTCTGAAGGTGATCTTTGTATAGTTTTTTAACATCATCATGTTTACACAATTATGAGTAGTGCAATTCATCCGGACCAAGATAATGCCATGGCCTTATAAGTTGATAATGAG
>JBCNPS010000637.1:0-3812 GCA_039593235.1 Chitinophaga sp.
TCAGAAACTTACCTGGGCGTTTATTTTAAAAGACAATGCGGCGAAACCATACAACAATTCATCAGCAGCTACAAGATCAGGCTGATTGAATGGCGCTTAAAATTCAGCGATCTGAGGATCAATGAACTGGCCGATGAGTTCGGGTTTGCGGATGGAAGCCACCTGAATAAGTTTTTTAAAAAACAAAAGGGAGTGAGTTTAACGGCATACCGGCAGGCGCTGACGGCTTCGTAATTCAGTGATACACTTAATTCAACAACAGCACAACTGCGTTGCCCAAAAATAAAACTTTCCCTTCTTATCAAAAATTGTAACTTTGTTGCAAATTTTGAACAGGAAACAAAAATACCGCCTTCAGATACTCTCCAGGATTGGAGCGGTATTCCTATTGTTTATTTTCCTGAGTACCCCGCTGATAGAAGCTTTCCACCATCATCATTGCAACACGGAACTGGTGCAGCAACACACAGGCGCTGGTGATCATCAATTCAATTCGGTTCACATAAAGTGTAAGCTCTGCGATCTGATAAAATACCAGTCGCACGACTTCCTGCCCACACAATGGTTGCAGCCGGTTTTCATTTTACCGGTAAAAAAAACCACTGCTTCACTTTTCCGCGTACAGGCTTATTCCAGTTACCTGCTGGCCTGCGCTAATAAAGGACCTCCTGCTTTTTGTTAGTTTTTTTTTCGTCAGATGTACCTGCTGTAGCTACATCCGTATTCTGATTCTATGCGCCCTTCGTTCCGGAGGCGTACCACTGCTTATATTCTATTTTTATGCTTCAGGCAATATCCTTGTCAAAACATTACCAGTCGCATGTGGCGCTGGACAATCTTAACCTGGAAGTTAAACCGGGAGAGATCTACTGCCTGCTGGGCCAGAACGGCGCAGGCAAAACCACTACCATCAACCTGTTCCTGGGATTTACCGCTCCCACCTCTGGCAAGGTAATGATCCATCAACAGGAAGTACATCCCGGCGAAGGCGGCACACGCAAGCACCTGGCCTATATCCCCGAGGTAGTGATGCTATACGGGAGTCTTACTGCCGTTGAAAACCTCGACTACTTCAGCCGGCTTGCAGGTTTTAAATACGACCGGTCCCGGTTGGTGCAATTCCTCTCCGGCTGCGGCTTACAGCCCGAAGCCCATGATAAGCGGCTTTCGGGTTTCAGTAAAGGCATGCGACAAAAAGTTGGCATCGCCATAGCGCTGGCCAAAAATGCGGATGTGATCCTTATGGATGAACCCACCAGCGGACTGGATCCCAAAGCCACCGACGAATTTACCAACCTGGTGCGGGAACTGGGGAAGCAGGGCAAATCGGTACTGATGGCCACACATGATATATTCAATGCGGTGAATGTGGGTACTCATATCGGCATCATGCGCAAAGGCCAGCTGGTGCATACTTTAAATGCAGGCGATATCAATGCCCGCGATCTGCAGGAATTATACCTGGAAACCATTTAGCCAACTAACTCATGAAGCTTTTTTATTCTTTTCCAATGGCCGGAAATATTTTCCTGGCAGCAATCATTATGCTCCTTTCATTACAAGCAGGAGCGCAAACAGTGAGCGGGCTTATAACAAACACGCAACAGCAGCCTGTAAACAATGCTGTTATTACTATGAAGAATGGCGCCAACCGGTTGCATACCTTCACCGATTCTTCCGGTAAATTCCAGCTTATCCTGCCGCATCCCGGCGATTATACGATGCAGGTAAGCGCCGCCGGCTTCAGCACATTTGTTAACACCTATCAATTACAGGGATCCGTGAAACTGCCTACTGTAGCGCTTTCCGTGGCCAGTACCGCGTTGCAGACCGTAGAGATCATCGGCAACAATGCGCAGAAATATTACGGCGATTATTCCTTTTCCGCTACAAAGATCGCAGCTCCCAATAAAGATATTCCACAGGCCATTTCGGCTGTATCAAAAGAGCTGATTGCGGACAGGCAGGCATTCACACTGGCCGATGCCGTAAAAAATGTAACCGCCGTTTCACAAAGCAGTTATTACAACCAGTTTGCTATACGCGGTATCAGCCAGAATGAAGAAGGCGCTATTATTAACGGTATGCGTACCCGGCAATATTTTTTCAACCAGCCGCTCACCAATAACCTGGAACGTATTGAAGTGATCAAAGGGCCTGCCAGCGCCACATTCTCCAGTGTGGACCCGGGAGGCAGCATTAATATGGTTACAAAAAAACCGCTCAGGGAAAGCAGGAAAGAAGTGAGCATTTCTACCGGGAGTTTCAGCACTATCCGCGCAGGACTGGATTTCACCGGGCCGCTGAACCAGGAAAAAACACTGCTGTACCGGCTTAATGTAGGATATGAAAACAGTAAAAGCTTCCGCGACCTGCAGTATAAAAAGGCCTATCTTATTTCACCGTCGTTCTCCTATGTGCCCAATCAGCGCACCAGTTTGAACGTAGAGCTGGTGATGAACAACAGCAACTCCAGGCTGGACCGGGGACAGGCTATATTCGGCGCTGTAGCCGGGCAAACCAACCTGAACAGCACACCCGTCACTTTTAATATGGGTGGCAGCAATGATCATTTCAATACACAGGACCTCATGCTCATGATCAACGGCTCCCATGCCTTTACTTCCAAAGTAGCGCTGAATGTTGCCTACATGAAACAAACCTGGAATGAAGACCTGATGGAACACCGCACCACCAATGCGTTTGCAGTGGATGAAAACAATGCTCCCATTCCAACACTGGCCGGTATGCGCGCCGTACAACGGCAACAGAAATGGAACACCGATAACCTCAGCGCCTATTTCAGTATCCATGCAAATACCGGGGCCCTGCAACATAAAATTGTAGCAGGATACGATCGTATAACCACGCAAAAGTACAGGGGCGGCGGGGAAAACTCCGCAGCAGGCTACCGGCTGAAAGATGGTACCATTGCCTCCCGGTATGATCCTGCAAAGAAAGATCTCTATCTTTTTAAAACCATTAACGGCATTAATGCACCAATGCCGAATGTGGATCACTTTAACCTGGCCGATCCCAGCTATACTATCCGTAACCTGAGTGATTATATTTTTAACAAGACAGAAATTCCACCTGCATATTACCTGGTGAACGGCGTATACATACAGGACCAGGTGAACTACCAGCGGCTCACGCTTACGCTGGGCCTGCGCCAGGAATGGTACAGTGATGTCGTCAACTATAAACTTCCCGCGGAAAAAAAGATCGCGCTGCATAAACTGCTGCCCAGGATAGGGCTTACCTATGCCATCTCTCCAAATATAAATTTCTATGGCACTTACCTGCAAGGCTACCAGCCACAGGGTAATACCTCCACACTGGTGATAGTGCCCCCGCCGGCGGGCGCCAACTATAAACCGCTGGAAAGCGACCTGAAAGAGATCGGGGCAAAATCAACCTGGCTGAACAATCTTTTGATAGTGAACATCGCCCTGTTTGAAATCAACCAGCGAAACCTGCTCATGAACGCCAATGATCCTGAAGATGTGAACCGCCTCGTGGAACGCGGTGCGCAGCGCAGTCGTGGTGCAGAACTCGAAGCATCCGGCTTCATTTTCCCCAACTGGCAATTCAACGCGGGATACAGTTTTATAGACGCCATTATCATAGAAGACCTGGACCCGAAGCTAAAAGGCACGCGCGTACAAAACACGCCTAAACACAGTGGCAGCCTGTGGACCCGCTACGATCTGAACCAACACCAACTGTTGAAAGGAATCGGTTTCGGCGCCGGCGTTCAATACAGCGGTAACAAACTGCCCTGGTACATCCGTGATTTCACACTGCCTGCC
>JBCNPS010000638.1:0-3808 GCA_039593235.1 Chitinophaga sp.
AAGCCACCGTATGCGTTATCCGGTGTATACTTCATCCAGTAACTGAGGATAGCGGTGAGCTCCATTTCCAGTGATGCTTTTAATTCCTGCTGCATTATTTCCTTCTTTGTTCCAGTTCCGCCGATATAGTAGCAATACGCTCTTCAGAAAGCGGGTACATGGCAATAAATATGACTGACAATACCGAACCGATAGCCGGTAAAAAACTAAGCATTAACAGGATGCCGTTCTGCGCAGCATCCGCCTGCACTTCATTGGCTTTAAAACCAAAGGCGCCCAGCAGCCAACCGGTGAGCGCGCCGCCGATAGTCCACCCGAATTTCTGCGACATAGACGAAGACGAGAAGATGAGGCCCGTGGCGCGGCGCCCGTTCTTCCATTCGGAGTAGTCTGCAATGTCGGCATACATTGACCAAAGCAACGGGAATATGATCCCTGCACAAATGCTGATGAGGAACTGGAATATAAAGATCAGTGTAAGCTGCTCCCTGCCCAGCCAGTAGAATCCTATGCTGAGTATTGAAGCTATGACCATGGCTCCCAGGTAGGTATTTTTCTTACCTATCTTGTTACCTATGGGAGAAGCAAGGATCACGCCCGCTATATTCGCCGCCTGGCCCAGTACCAGGTACAAGGTGGACCAGGTAATGGTCATGCTGCCCAGTTTAAAGGCATCCGTATGCTGAATATAGTACTTGAAATAGTAGAGGGTGGCGCCATCGCGGATAGAATTAAAAATAAGCGCTGCAATACCCGCAACCAGCAATATCCACCAGGGTTTATTCTTGCTGAGATCCATTACATCCTCTTTCAGGGAAGATTGTTTTTCCCTGATAGGTTGTACCCTTTCTTTTACCCAGGCAAAACATAACAGGAACAGGACTACGCAGATAAGGGATATCACTGCCACTCCCAGCTGCCAGCCAAGTTGCAGGTTTTCTTTCCCGCCGGTTTTGCTGAAAAAGTTAACCAGCGGCTCTATCAACGCCAGTGCTATTAAACTGCCGCCAAAAGCAAAAGCCATCCTGAAAGAGGCCAGCGTATTTCTCTCCTTTCCATCTGTGGAGATAACACCGAGCAGCGATGCATATGGCACGTTGATCAGTGAATAGATCATCATCATAGCGGAGTAGGTAATATAAGCGTATACCAGCTTGCCCGTGGCGCTGTAACCCGGTGTGGTAAAAGTAAGCACGCCAATGATACCGAAAGGTATTGCCATGTATAAAATGTAAGGCCGGAACTTTCCCCATTTTGAATGGGTTCTGTCCGACAGCGTTCCTACCACCGGATCAAAGAAGGTATCCCAGATACGAGTGATCAGGAACATGGTTCCCACCGCTGCGGCGGCAATGCCCATTACATCTGTATAAAAAAACAACAGGTACATACCGAACAACTTCCAGAACATGGAAGAAGCCATATCTCCAAAGCCATACCCAATTTTTCCTTTAAAGAAATCTTGTTAGTCATAGGGGGAATGTTGCTTTATCTGCAATAAGCAGATCTATCTCTGTAAAATAGCATTTTTATAATACTTATTTATCCATTCCGGTTGCTTCGTTATATCAGTCTTCCGCAGGAGTGATCTCAAACCTGGCGGCATAATGCAGCGGTTCTACGGGCCGGCCGGTAAGCGCTCCCCAGGAATACGTAAAACAGGCGCCGAAATAAAAGATCAGGGAAGAGTAAAACATGAACAACAGTACCAGCACTGTAGATGCAGAGGCGCCATAAATACTGTTGATACTGCTGTAGGTGAGCATCACCTTTAATACCATTTTTCCTATGTTAAACAGGATGCTGGTCACCAGGGCACCGGTAATACCAACCCGCCAGCGGGGGCGCCCATCCGGCAGGAAATGAAATACCAGGAAAAACCAGATGGTAACGATGATCACGGAAATCACATAGTTAAGGGTGCTGTTATAATAACTGCCCAGGGCAGGCAGGTACAGATCTATATATTTGCCGAGAAAGGTACGTGCAGTTTCCGCTACCAGTTCAATGATAAAGAGAACGCCTGCAAAAACGATCACCAATACTGCTTTCAGCCGTGATACCATGATCTCTCCAAAGCTGCTTTTATGGATAGGCCTTATTTTCCATAGCTCATTCAGGGAGCCTTTGATAATTTTGAAGAGCGTGGTAGCCACGAACAGCAGGAAAATAAACCCTGCGATGGCGATGATCCAGTTTTGTGCAATGCTGCGGAAAGCTTTCAGTGTTTCGAGGATGGCTTCGGTTGTTTCCTGCCCAAACATATTTTCCAGTTGCTTCATCAAACGCTGGCCCGGGTGTTGGATCCGGAAAATAATCCGCAGCAGCTGGATGATAATAATAAGAATGGCAGGTAATGCAAAAGTGGTAAAAAAAGCGGTAGCGCCGGCCATCCGCAGCGGATCGGCAGCCTGTAATGCCTTGTATGCTTCTTTGAAGGAAAGCAGGAAGAGCTGCCAGCGTGGTAATTGCTTTTCTGTTGTAACGTTGTCCATACCTGCGCCCAATTTACAGATTAATTTCCTTTATCTGCAGCTTTGGGGGTATGGGAGAACTGATCAGGTGTATTTTAAATCATTTATGGGGGATAACGCCTTCAAAATATAAATACGCGGTGCAGCGGGGACACACTCATGTAACGATTCCTAACTGCTTTATAAAGGCCAGGTGTTCATCTGTCAAATCAAACCGGTGGTCAAATCTTGCTTCCATCAGGTCTACACGGATATCTATCACATTTAATTTCAACAATATTGCTTCCATCCTGCGCTCTAAAGCATCGAACCTGGTATGCAATTGTTGCAAAGTATCCTGCTCCATGTTTCATTATTTATCAAATGTAATATCTTCATCAAGAGCAAAAAAATATCTCCTCAGATATTTTTTTTCGCCCTATTATTCTGATCCTGCCATTATCAAACTCATGAATACTATGCTTGTTGCCGGTGCACAGCAAACCTGTGCACCGGCATACCGGAGTTACATTACTTCCTGATAAGGTACAGGCAATACACCTTTCAAACCTTATTGTATCATCTGCGCAATACCCCGGCCAAATGACCAATCTGCCGATTCATTTTCCACCAGGATGATCACTACATCATCTGCGCTTACCGGTGTGGTAGCAGCAATACGGGCAGCTATTTTTTTATACAATGCCTGCTTCATATCCGGTGTTCTACCAGCCCGGCACGTAATGCGGATATAGAGCAGGTTTTCTGTGTGCGGTACTTCGAAGTAACTTTCAGGATAAAGGATATTACCAGGCTCCATGGGATGGATCACCTGGAAGTAATCATTTACAGGGATGTTGAAGATATCCACCAGGCTTTGGTGAACAGCGAATGAAATATCTTTTTTATGTTGTTGGGAAAGATGATTTCCCAGGTAGATCTGTATAAAAGGCATGGCTTATTTATTTATAATAACAGATAGTTTGGTATTCCTGATCCTAAATTCAGGATGGTTTTACACATTTGCAATATTAAAACATTTAATGCCAAACTATGATAACAAATCCGTCTGCTGTACACCAGCAAAATATAAAAAGCCCTCCGGGAAACCGGAGGGCAGGTTAAACGGTCTGTTCATCATTCTCTCTACAGAGTAATTTCCTGTACAGGGGAGAAAAGCAAATCTTCCACACCGGCTATTTTCAGGCCGATCCTCGCAAATACGGTAGCCTGTGCAGGCTGTACATCCGGGATATCCAGCTGCAGGCTGATATTCGCAGGATCAGTGATATCGGCGCCTGCCAGCTCAGCTGTTTTAATACTGTTCCTGTTATCCACAAACTGGGTTTTGCTTA
>JBCNPS010000639.1:0-3794 GCA_039593235.1 Chitinophaga sp.
ATCAAAGACCAGGCATTAAAAGACATCTATTTTGAAGGTAAACTGGAACTGGCTACAGAAGGACATCGCTTCTTTGATCTGGTACGCTGGGGTATCGCAGATGTGGCGCTTAATGCTTTCATTCAATACGAATCAGCTATTACCGACGACCTGAAAGGCGGGCATTTCACAAAGGGCAAGAATGAATACTTCCCGATCCCGCAACGCCAGATCGATCTTACCATGATAGGCGGAGTAAGGGTACTGGACCAGAATCCGAATTACTAACAGCTATATCTGTCGCTTTTTTAATTGAACGAATGCAGCGGATCTTTTTCGCTGCATTCGTTTTTATATAACATTTTAGTACTTTACAATGCCCGTTAAAATATTCACCGATGACCAATCAACCAATGAGTAACCGGTATTGTCTTGCCGCACTGTTTTTCATCACCACCTGCCTTGTCATCGGTATCAGTTGTCATACACCCACAAAGGAAGAAAAAGGAAAAGCACTGGCAGATAAATATTGCTCCGGTTGTCATTTACCCGTATCTGCCGGTCTACTGGATAAAGAAACCTGGCTGAAACATGTATTGCCTGCTATGGCGCCCAAACTGGGCATAAAAGTATGGGGAGAAAATTCCTATTACCCGCCAATGCCCGGCGATAAACCAGGGCTTATTTCCATCCAGGATTGGGAACTGCTGGTGGAGTATTATAAAAATACTGCCCCGGAGAAATTATCCCCCGCAAAAGTACCGCAGCCGCTGCAACGCGACTGGTCCATTTTTACAGCGAAGTACCCTGTGCTCAAAGATACCCTCCCCGTAGCTACCACTATGGTGGCATTTAACCCGGACAACGGCCATCTTATGACCAGCGATGGGCTCTCCAATACATTGACGCAATGGGATGGGAATTTACAAACCGTTAACATTCGTAATTTGCCATCTCCCGCTGTTGATATACTCTTTGTAAAAGATACTGCGGGGCAGCAACAGGCCATTCTTACTGAAATAGGTAACATGCGCGCATTGGATGCGCCCGCTGGCATTATTACCAGCATAAGGCCTGATGATCCGCAAAGCAGGCAGCACGACCTCATGGCCTTCCTGAAACGGCCGGTGCAAACCCTGCAGGCCGATTTTGATAAGGATGGTTTGCCCGATCTGCTGGTATGCGCTTTCGGTCATAACCAGGGTGGCCTGTACTGGCTGAAACAGTTGCCAGACCATAGTTACAAACAATTCCCTATCTGGGAAGTACCCGGCGCTATTCATGCGGAAACAGGCGATTTTAACCACGACGGCTATACGGACTTTATGGTGTTGTTCGCCGCCGGCGATGAAGGGATCTGGCTCTTTGAAAATGATAAAAAAGGAGGCTTCGTTTCCACCAACCTGCTCCGGTTCCCGCCACTCAACGGTTCTACCAGTTTCCAACTGGCGGATTTTAACGGAGATGGTAAACCTGATATACTATATACCTGCGGAGATAATGCAGATTTTTCTATGGTGCTTAAACCTTACCACGGAATATTCGTCTACCTGAATGACGGAAATAATAAATACAGGGAAGCCTGGCATTACCCGGTGAATGGCTGTACAAAGGCAGTGGCAGCGGATTTCAATAAGGATGGTAAAACCGATATCGCTTCTATCGCCTTCTTTGCTGATTTCCGGCATCTTCCCGGTGAAAAATTTATTTTCTTTGAAGGGGGAAATAAACCGCTTACGTTTACTCCTCATTCACCACCGATCGATAAAGAAGGCAGATGGATCTGTATGGACGTAAAAGATTATGATCATGATGGCGACCTGGATATTGTACTAGGAAACTACGCACAGGGCTTTATCATACTTGATGATTATAAGCCTGACTGGAAAGAATATCAGCCTTTTATAGTATTACAGAACAATGCGGCACGTTAAATGCAACGTAAAAATCACTTGTTTATTTGGAATGAAAGGAGACAATATGTATCTTACGGCCGTATTTATTGCTACGTGCATTGTTGCTTGTTACAGGTCTAAACTTATAGAGAAGAGCACTCATATATTACAGATCTTTAAAGTACCATCGTTCTTGATCAGTGTTTTCCCAACATATACCTTATTGCACCGTGTCTGCCGTCTGAGCCACTGTGCTGTGAAGATATCCTGATGTATAATCAGGTTTTAGAATGGCGGAAGGAGAGGCAGTAATGCCTCTCTTTTATTTTGGATCCCCTCTCATCGTTCAACCATTGATGTGAACGGTTTTATCTTCTTTTTTTGCCATCTATCATAAAAAAGTGGCCGGATTCTGAAAATCCCGTTATTACTGGTTAATTTTATTGGGAAATCAGCATTTATTAGTTTAAACAGGATATGTCAGTGGCTGAATATGTATACGATCAGGATAAAGTGAGCACGCTGCTTAGTACGGTCATAAGAAACAACGGAAACGAAAAAGCAAATGCCTGGCTGCAACAGCGGTTGCAGCTACAACAGCAAACCGGTGCCATCCCGCAGTTTAATCAAACTTTTACAGCTATTCCGCGTTTCACAGGTAAAGAGTTGATCCGTATTTCCACAACGGAAAATGAACAACTGCAGGCATTACTGCCTTCATTTTTCGTACAGGGCTGGACGTTAGACCGCCTCGCAAGGGTATGGTGGCTGCTGCAGCTGCCGGTAACCAACAAAGCCGTGTACCTGGAAGTATTGGAAAACCTGTTCAATGCCGCGGAAATGAATGAGCTGGCCGCCTTGTACAGCGCGCTCCCGCTGCTGCCATGGCCGGAAGAATGGGTTGCACGCACCTCGGAAGGGATCCGTTCCAACATAGGCATCGTACAGGAAGCCATTATGCTCCACAACCCTTACCCGGCAAAATACCTGTCGGAACCCGCCTGGAACCAGCTGGTAATGAAAGCCATTTTCACCGATAAACCATTACACCTGATCACCGGCCTGGACGAAAGAGCCAACGCCGCGCTGGCAGGTATCCTGGTTGACTTTGCCCACGAAAGGTGGGCTGCCGGCAGAACACTCGATCCCATGCAGTGGCGGATCCTGGTGAATTTTGTAAATGAAGCCAACTTTGCGGATATCACCCGCGTATGGCACTCCGTGAACAGTACGGAGAAAGAAGCTGCCGCACTGGTATGCGCACAATGCCATTACCTGCCCGCTAAAGCTCTGCTGGCCACCGACCCCGCGTTACAGGCTGAAATCCAGGCCGGTAGCATTACCTGGGATACACTGGCCCAAAAAATAATTAAATAACTAAAATAAAATTGATTAGATTATGTGCGGAATCCATGATTTAACAGAGAAAGATCTCCAACCACTTACCTATAGCCCGGCTTATCTTAATAAAATAAAAGGCATGCGCTTCTTTGATCCGCATGTACACATGACGGCCCGTACTACAGACGATTACCAGGCAATGGCCGATGCCGGCGTGGTAGCCATCATTGAACCGGCTTTCTGGCTAGGACAACCCCGCACCGGCGTTGATACCTTCCGCGACTATTTCAGCAGCCTCCTGGGATGGGAGCGTTTCCGCGCTTCCCAGTTCGGCATCAAACACTACTGCACCATTGGCCTCAATTCCAAAGAAGCCAATAATGAAAAGCTCGCCGAAGCCGTAATGGAAATATTACCACAATTCATTTATAAAGAAGGCGTAGTAGGCGTGGGCGAAATCGGTTTCGATGACCAAACCCCCCTAGAAGAAAAATACTACCGCGCCCAGCTGGAACTGGCAAAAGAAGCCGGACTGCCCGTACAGATACATACCCCTCACCGCGATAAGAAAAAAGGTAC
>JBCNPS010000064.1:0-19020 GCA_039593235.1 Chitinophaga sp.
ATTAATTCTTTACTACACCTTTGACGACGGTCTGTCCTCAAATCTGAACTTTTAAGACCTTGTTCTTTTAACATAACACTTTTTTTAGTGTATAGTTTTTTCAGGACGGGTCATATCTATATTTTGCCACTTTATTTTCTGCAGGTATCATGTAAGTTTACCTGGTAAAGTGCTGCTGTCATCCTGCCGTGTGAACTGCTTTATGGAACGGCATCTTCCGTTTATCGCCCTCTCCCTGTGCCTTCTCCCCGAAAGTTCTCTGCTGGTAAAATCCCGCTTTTCATATCTCCACAATCATCTTTCAATGATTTTTTCTTTCAAAATTTTCAATTCATTCTGAAAATTTTACATTTCTTTAACGTCTGTATAAGTGCATTATATTTTATATTCGTAAGATGTTTATAGTTATGTTATTAATAGCCTTTGCTGCAACAATATCGCTTTGGCTTTTCACCCGCAGATCGTTGTTAATTTGGCATTAAATACCACTAAATGGTGGTAACTTCGTTAACAAATCATTACTTTTGACTATTGATCGATTTTGTTTTCATTACATAACAATAGCAGTAAAATGGGGTACATAAAAGAGAAATTCAAGGTTAAAGCAGATGAACTTAACATTGAAGTAAAAGACCTGGTAAAGAATCACGGCACCAAAAAAATTGAGGACGTAACACTGGCACAGGTTTATCAGGGTATGCGTGGCATCACCGGCCTGGTAACGGAAACTTCCCTGCTGGATGCCAATGAAGGAATCCGTTTTCGTGGATATTCCATCCCGGAATTAAGGGAGCATTTACCTAAAGCGCCGGGTGGCGCAGAGCCATTACCGGAAGGCTTATTTTACCTGATGCTGATCGGAGAATTGCCTACTGAAGCAGATGTACAATATCTGTCCAGCATGTGGGGCCGTCGTTCTCATGTACCCAACCATGTTTTTGATGCTATTGAAGCACTCCCGATCACCGCGCACCCCATGACCATGTTCAACGTAGGTATCATGGCGCTGCAAACAGAATCCGCTTTCGCACACGCTTACGCAGAAGGAATAAATAAAAAAGATTACTGGAGCTACACTTATGAGGATACCATGAACCTCATTGCCCGCCTGCCCCGTATTGCAGCATATGTTTACCGCCGCAAATATAAAGGTGGCCAGCATATTCAGCCAAACGGCATGTTGGACTGGGCCGGTAACTTTGCACATATGCTTGGTTACTCCGATGAAGGATTCAAGGAACTGATGCGTCTTTACATGGTGATCCACGCCGATCACGAAGGTGGTAACGTGAGCGCACATACGACGCACCTGGTAGGCTCCGCCCTCAGCGATGCTTACCTCTCTTTCGCTGCTGGTATGAACGGTCTTGCCGGTCCTTTACACGGCCTCGCTAACCAGGAAGTGATCAAATGGATCCTCCAGATGCGCGAAGAACTGGGCGGTGGCGTTCCTACCAATGAGCAAATAGAAGCGTACGTTCGCAAAACCTTAGCCGAAGGTAAAGTAGTACCGGGCTACGGCCATGCGGTACTGCGTAAAACAGATCCGCGCTTCTCCGCACAAATGGAGTTCGCGAAAAAACATCTGCCCAATGATGAACTGGTGAAAATTGTATGGCAGGTGTATGAAACCGTTCCTCCTATCCTGCAGGATCTTGGTAAAGTGAAAAATCCATGGCCTAACGTAGACGCCCATTCCGGTGCATTACTGGTGCATTATGGTCTTGTTGAATATGAATTTTACACCGTATTGTTTGGCGTGTCACGTGCATTGGGCGTACTGGCTTCCCTTTGCTGGGACAGGGCGCTCGGACTTTCCCTGGAAAGACCGAAATCTGTTACCACCGAGTGGATGAAACAGTTCGTGGAAGGAAAAGTAGATGCAATAGCCGAATAGTTTTAATAATTGTTTTTTTAGTAAAAGAGGCAAGTGGTGAATTTTTACCATTTGCCTTTTTTATTTTTGTTGTTCACCAAAAACGGAATAGCCATTTCTACTTTTACCGCCATATTATCCAACCCGATAGAATACCTGAAAGGAGTAGGCCCGCAGAAAGGAGAACTGCTGCGCAAGGAAATCAAAGTGTATACTTTCGGCGATCTGCTGCAATACTTTCCTTTCCGTTATGTGGATCGTACCAGGATCGATAAAATAGCCTCCCTCACCGGCTATGAAGATTTTGTGCAGATCCGCGGGAAGATCGTGAACATGGTAGTAATGGGAGAGAACAGGGCGAAAAGATTAGTGGCTACGTTTAAAGATGAAACCGGTACCATTGACCTGGTATGGTTCCAGGGTTGGCAATGGATGCAGAAATCGCTCCGCGAAAATGTGGCTTACCTCGTATTCGGCAGGATCTCCGTATTCAATGGCGTTACCCAGCTGGCACACCCGGAGCTGGATCTGCTTACCGAAGAAACAGCCACCGGCAAACAATTCCTGGAACCGGTGTATTACACTACGGAAAAACTCAAAGCCCGCGGACTAACGGCTAAGGCTATAGGAAAACTGACAAAGAACCTGCTGGAACAATTATCTCCCCTGGAAATCCGGGAAAATATTCCGCTGGATGTATTACAGCAGTACCGGCTCATGCCCAGGTCCATGGCCTATTTCAGGATACATATGCCAGCCAGCGAAGACGATGCACGGCTGGCGCAGCGACGCCTGAAATTTGAAGAACTGTTTATCGCACAGATCCGTATATGCAGGTTAAAACTCAAAAGACATAAGCAGTCGCATGGATTTGTGTTCGGTGCAGTGGGTGATTCTTTTAATGAATTTTATAACAATCATCTTCCCTTTTCCCTAACAGGCGCACAAAAAAGGGTATTGAAAGAGATACGCACAGATACTGTTCACGGAAGGCAGATGAACCGCCTTCTGCAGGGAGATGTAGGCAGCGGTAAAACAATGGTAGCCCTGCTCACCATGCTGCTGGCGAAAGACAACGGCTTCCAGGCCTGTTTGATGGCGCCCACTGAAATCCTGTCGCAGCAGCACTTCAAAGGCATTGCTGAACTGCTGGAACATATGGATGTAAAAGTAGCCCTGCTCACCGGCAGCATCAAAGGCAAAGCCCGGAAGCAGATCCTGGCCGGCGCCCTCGACGGCAGCATCGATATCCTGGTAGGTACGCACGCCCTCCTGGAAAAAGAAGTGGAGTTCAAAAACCTGGGAATGGCCATCGTAGATGAACAGCACCGCTTTGGGGTGGCACAACGGGCACGCCTATGGGAAAAAAACACGATCCCGCCACATATCCTGGTGATGACGGCAACGCCTATACCAAGAACACTGGCTATGACCATTTACGGCGACCTGGATGTATCGGTGATCGATGAAATGCCCCCGGGACGTAAACCTATTACCACCGTTCATCGTACAGAATACCAGCGCCCGCAGGTAATGGATTTTATAAAGGAAGAAGTGAGGAAAGGAAGACAGGCCTACATTGTGTACCCGCTGATCGAAGATTCCGAGAAGCTGGACTATGAAAACCTGATGAAAGGATATGAAGAAGTGAAAGCCTTTTTCCCCGAACCGCAATTCTATATCAGTATGGTGCATGGCCGCCAGCCGGCGGAACAGCGGCAGGCCAATATGCACCGCTTTGTTACCGGCGATACCAATATCATGGTAGCCACCACTGTTATTGAAGTAGGGGTGAATGTACCCAACGCTTCGGTAATGGTGATAGAAAGTACGGAACGTTTCGGCTTATCACAGTTGCACCAGCTGCGCGGAAGGGTAGGACGCGGCGCGGAACAGTCGTTCTGCATACTGATGACAGGCAATAAATTAAGCCAGGATTCCCGTGAGCGGATCAACGTAATGGTGCAAACCAACGATGGCTTCATTATTTCGGAGAAAGACATGGAACTCAGGGGCCCCGGCGATATTGAAGGCACCCGCCAGAGCGGGGTGCTGGATTTTAAACTGGCAGATATCGTGGCGGACAAACCAATCCTGGATGCCGCCCGCGCCAGCGCAGAAAAGATCCTGGAAGAAGATACCGATCTGCTTTTGCCTGAGAATCAGGCATTAAAAGAATTTTTGGCGGCCCAGCGAAGTAAATCTATCTGGAGTAAAATTTCCTGATGGTTTTTACGTTTATTAACTGATGGATGAATAAAAAAAGTATAAAGCTGCTGAAGCTGAGATTCACCTTGTTTCCCATTTAGCCTATCGTACCTCAATTCAGAAGTTTTGTGCTATTCCCGACCGTAACAATTTGAGTGGCTTCTGCGTTTAATAGTATTATATTAGTTTTTAAGAATAAAATAAATCTGATCCCGTTGAAATTTACCTTCCCGACCGGCCTTATTGGATGGATGATTTGCTTTTTGTTCACCGGACGATCCGCCCAGGCGCAGCAGCAACGTGCGAACTTCACACCCCTGAATTTTATTGAGAACAAAGGCCAGTGGAATAGAGATATCATCTACCGGACAGAACTGGATGGCGCTGCTATCTTTCTCAAAAAAACAGGATTCACTTTCCTGATGATGAACCAGGAAGACCTGTGGAATCTCAACGACTATGTTCACGGTCACTCTCACCGTGCAGATACGGTGTTTGTTCCCAAAAGCAGCGTAAAACCGGTACAGCCCCAGCCAGGCAACGGCCAGCCGCCTCCGCGGCCCGGTAAAGTCCCCGATGTTCGCGGGCACGCTTACAGTGTTACCTTCGTGAACGCCAATCCCGACGTTCAAATAGCTCCTGAAAAAGAACAGGAAGCCAAAAGCAACTATTTCATTGGTAACGACCGTACTAAATGGGCTGCCGGCGTAGGTTCCTTCCAGGGCGTCAACTATAACTCGCTTTATTCCGGCAACGATGCGCATGTTTACTCTGAGGGTTCCCAGCTCAAGCACGACCTGATCGTCCATCCCGGCGCCAATCCTGATAATATCCAGATGGTATATGAAGGCGCTACCGGCATGGAACTGAAGAAAGGACAGCTGTATGTGCATACTTCTGTGGGAGATGTAATTGAGCAACTGCCCTTTGCGTACCAGTACATCGATAATCAACGTGTAACCGTTAAGGTGTCTTATAAGCTGAGTGGTAATAAACTTGGCTTCAAAATATCCGGGGAATATAACCCCGCTTACCCTTTAGTGATAGACCCTATCTATGTGTTCTCTACCGTATCCGGCTCCCGCTCGGATAACTGGGGTTTTACCGCTACTTACGATGATGCCGGTAATTTATACGGCGGTGGTATCGTGTTTAATCCCGGTTATCCCGTAACAACCGGGGCAGTGCAAAGTGTTTACGGCGGCGGTACTTTTGATATTGCCATTTCCAAATTCAATCCCAACGGAACCAGGTTGGTATACGCCACTTACATGGGTGGTAACGGCCTGGAACAACCTCATAGCTTATTTGTAGATCAGCAGGGTAACCTGGTGATCTCGGGCAGAACCACTTCCAGCGATTATCCCAGTACTGCTGTAAAGGGAACACGCGGCGGATGGGATATTGCCATTACTAAAATAAATGCAACGGGCAGCGCTATCATCGGCTCGCTGATTATTGCCGGTACCGGAGATGATGGCGTGAACATGCGCGCCGACCGCCAGGGCGGCGATTGGGTATTGCTGCGCAATTACGGCGACGACGCCCGCAGCGAAGTGGTAGTGGATGATGCAGGTTATATCTATGTAGCCAGCTGCACCCGTTCCACCGATTTCCCCGTAACTGCCGGCGCATTCCAGGGTACTAACAAAGGTTCACAGGATGCCGTGGTCATGAAAATAAACCCGCTCTGCCAGGATCTCGTATGGGCCAGTTACCTTGGTGGCTCCAAAGAAGATGCCGCCTACGTAATTGCATTGAATGGCCTTAATAGTCTTTATGTGGCCGGTGGTACCGCCAGCGACGATTTCCCCGTAACAGCAGGCAGCTTATACCCGCAATACCGTGGCGGCGTATGCGATGGCTTCGTGGTACATATCTCCGGCGATGGAAGAACTATCACCCAGGGAACTTTCCTCGGATCAAACAACCCTGCTGCCGACCAGGTATATGGTATCCAGCTGGATAAAAACGGATTTGTGTATGTAATGGGCACCACGGAAGGAGCATGGCCTATTCAACAAGTCAGCGCCAATGGATATAATGAAGACGGACTGCAGTTTATTGCCAAATTGCAGCCAAACCTGTCGGCATTTGTGTATTCCACTACTTTCGGCCGTAAGAGAACGCTGGTTTCTTCTCCCAATATTTCCCCCACCGCTTTCCTGGTAGACCGCTGCGAAAACGTATATGTGTCCGGATGGGGAGGAGGTATCAACACCTCCCTGCATTACCCCAACTCGGGAACTGCCGGCCTAACCACCACCAGCGATGGGTTACAGCGTAGTACAGACGGGATGGACTTTTACTTTTATGTGCTGCAACGCGATGCGGTAAGGTTTAGTCCTACCCAGGGCCCCTTGTACGCCAGCTACTTTGGCGGCAACGGTTTGTACGAACACGTTGATGGCGGTACCAGCCGCTTCGACCGTAACGGTATTATTTACCAGGGCATTTGCGCCTGGTGCAATGTAAGCCAAAGCGGCTTCAAACCACGGTATCCCACCACACCGGGCGCCTATTCCAGTACGCCGCCGGCGGCCTGTAATTTCGGCGCATTAAAGATTGCCTTTAACCTTGATGGGGTGAAAGCAGGCGCAAAAACGCTGGACCGTCGCACCAACTACTGCGTGCCGGAAACAATCACCTTTGTGGATACCACCCGCCTGCCGGGTAAATCATACCAGTGGTTTTTCCCGGATGATAATACCACCCTGAACCTGGGCCCGGAAGGAGATACCGTACAGCATACCTTTAACAAGGTGGGCACCTTCCGCGTAAGGATGGTGAAATATGACCCGTCCAGTTGCAATGGATCAGATACTGCTTATGTAACCGTGAAACTGGGCAACAACAGGGCGGTACTTCAATTTGAAGCCAAACGCCAGGATCCCTGCGACAGCCTGAAGTATCTGTTCACCAACGAATCCACACCGGCGGCCGATTTCAGGGATAGTTCATTTATACTTGACTATGGCGATGGCACACCGCCGTTCTATACCGGGATAGATACTTTCCCGCTGATCCATTATTATAAAAATGCGGGCATTTATAACGCTACCCTCACACTGGTGGACACCAATTTCTGTAACGCGCCGCAAACAATTACCTATACACTTCGTGTAGCCCAGAACGTTGTAGCTAAGTTTACAGATCCGGGAACTATTTGCGTAGGCACGGAATTACAGATGGATAACACTACCGAAGGCGGTGAAACATTTACCTGGACTTTTGAAGACGATGGTTCCGTTTCGCACGATCCTTATCCGATTCACAAGTTCAATAAAGCCGGCCGTTGGAAAATTACCCTTGAGGTGGATGATCCGAATACCTGTAATAAAAGGGATGCCATTACACAGGAAGTAAACGTAGCGGCGCCGCCTACAGCCGATTTCGACTTTTCGCCTACCAAGGCAATTGAAAATACGCCGATACAGTTCCTGAACGGTTCTTCGGCGAATGCTATACATTACCTGTGGAATTTCGGAGATGGGGATACTTCTTCCCTGGCCAATCCTTCTCATCAATACCTGAGAACAGGTACGTATAATGTGTGCCTCACTGTAACTAACGCAGAAGGATGTACGGATACAAAATGCCAGGAAGTAAGCGCTATTGTGGTACCGTTGTTTGATGTACCGAATGCATTTGCGCCAACCGGTAAAAACAATGTGTTTTATGTAAAAGCATTTGGAGCTACCAAATTCAATCTTAAAATATTTAACCGTTGGGGACAATTGGTTTTTGAAAGTTCAGATCCCCTGATCGGCTGGGATGGCCGGTTTAAGGGAAATCTACAACCCATGGATGCTTATGCATATATCGTAAACCTGGAGTTTACGGATGGCACTAAAGGCAGCAGATCAGGAAGTGTAACCTTGTTAAGATGATGAGCCATGAATCAGATCGTTAAATTATCAACATGTCTGGCAATTTTATTAATTGTTTCAATGAGTGGGGCGTATGCACAGGACCTCCATTTTTCACAATTCTTTAATTCGCCATTGACAACTAACCCAGCCAATACCGGGTTTATCCCGGACGGCAACTACCGTATTGGCATTAATTACCGCGATCAGTGGACCAGCGTTCCGATCCCATACAGAACAATGTCGGCATATGGGGATTTCCAGTTATTCCGCGACCAGCTGGAATATGGCTGGGTAGGTATTGGCGGCGTATTGCTCCGCGATGTGGCCGGCGCCGGCAACCTGACTTCTACCAAAGGATATGCTTCTATCGCTTATCACCAGCTACTTGGGTTCAGCAGCTTATTGTCTGCCGGCTTTAACGTGGGCTCCGCCGGTAAACGGGTAGATATCACCAAGCTTACTTTTGCCGATCAGTGGAATGGTAAATTCTTTGATTCGCAGATCCCTACCGGTGAACCTATCACCCAAAGCAGCGTGAATTATTTCGACCTGCAGGCAGGACTGAATTATGCTTATTTCCCAACAGATAATATTTATGTAAATGCAGGTTTCTCTGTACAACATATCAATACACCCAGGGAAACCTTTTTCGATGGCAACAACGTGGTGCCCCGGCGTTATATCGGGTTCTTAAACGCCAGTTTGAAGATGAGTGATAAAGTGATCCTTAACCCCGCCGCCTATTACGCTACGCAGGCCGGTGCACGGGAACTGATGCTGGGCGCAAATGCTGCCTATAACCTTTCCGGCGACGGCGTGCAGCAGCTCTACGGCGGTATTTACTACCGCGCCAACGATGCGGCTATTTTCCTGGTAGGCTACCAGATCAACTCCATAAAGCTGATGTTTAACTACGATATCACTACTTCCAGCCTGTCTGCCGCCAACAACCGGCGGGGCGCCTATGAAATAGGTATTGTTTATACGGGGCTTTATAGCAACCGCACTTTTAACAACGCCAGGAGATCTACGATCTGCCCTTCTTTTTAACAGCCGGATATTATTACCAGAACCGGCATTATGATTATTTTTGTTCCATGACAACGTTTAATAAAGTAACTGCCGCTCATGTAGCGGCATTACGCGAAATAGCAGGCGACCAATACGTACTGGCCGATGAGGAAAGTATGAGTCGTTATGCACAGGATGAAACCGAAGACCTGCATTATCTCCCGGAAGTGGTGGTAAAGCCGGATACCACTGAACAGGTAAGCCGGATCATGAAATTGTGCAGTGAAGCCCTGTTGCCCGTAACGCCCCGTGGCGGCGGCACCGGGCTTAGCGGGGGAGCGCTGGCGCAGTTCGGGGGTGTGCTCATTTCAATGGAACGGTTTAACCGGATCACCCTGATCGATGAAAGGAACCTGCAGGTGATCACCGAACCGGGTGTGATCACGGAAGAGTTACAGAATGCCGTAAAAGAGAAAGGATTGTTTTATCCGCCCGATCCGAGCAGTCGCGGTACCTGCTTTATTGGCGGCAATATTGCAGAGAACTCCGGTGGGCCCAAAGCCGTAAAGTACGGTGTGGTAAAGGATTATGTGCTGAACCTGGAAATGGTATTGCCAAATGGCGAAGTGATCTGGACCGGCGCCAATGTACTGAAAAATGCCACCGGCTATAATCTTACCCAATTGGTAGTGGGTAGTGAAGGTACGCTGGGCATCGTTACTAAAATTGTATTACGCTTAATTCCGCTACCCAAAACAGACCTGCTGATGCTGGTGCCTTTCCGTTCGGCCGAAAGCGCCTGTGCAGCAGTGAGCGCTATTTTCCGCGCGGGTTATACCCCTTCTGCTATGGAGTTTATGGAACGCGACGCCCTTGAATGGGTTACGCAATATGTGCAAAGCAGTGCAGTAAAAATTGAAGACGATATACAGGCGCACCTGCTCATTGAAGTGGATGGCAACTACCCGGAAGTGCTGATGCAGGAAATGGAAGGTATTGCCGGTGTAGTGGAAGGTTTTGATATCGGGGAGATATTGTTTGCGGAAGATTCCCAGCAGAAAGAAGAGCTATGGAAGCTGCGCCGCCGGGTGGCGGAAGCGGTAAAGGCAAATTCCGTTTACAAGGAAGAAGATACGGTGGTGCCCCGTGCGGAACTGCCGGTATTATTGAAAGGAGTGAAAGAGATCGGGAAAAGATATGGATTCCATTCAGTATGCTATGGCCACGCCGGCGATGGCAACCTGCACGTGAATATTATCCGGGGCACGCTTACGGAAGAACAGTGGAATGGCACCCTCACGGAAGGTATACGGGAAATTTTTCAGCTGGTGAAAACATTGGGTGGTACCATCTCCGGCGAGCATGGTATTGGCCTGGTGCAGAAGAGCTATATGGATATTATTTTTGACCAGACCTCCATGCAGCTTATGAAGCAAATAAAACAGATCTTTGACCCGAAGAATATATTAAACCGGGGTAAAATTTTTGATTGTTAAACCTTTCTGCCGGTAAATAGTTAAATTAATAAATGTGCTCATGAAACGTTTACTTATATGCTTTTTCTTCCTGGCCGGAGTACAGCTGGCCCAGGCCCAATATTATAAAACAGACACCAGTGCCCGTAAAGGCTTCGACCCTTCCCGCCTGGTACTGGGAGGCTCTCTCGGAATGGTGTTTGGCGACTACACCAACATAGATATTTCCCCGCTGGTGGGTTACCGTTTTTCCGATTACATTGCTGCGGGTGTGAATATTAATGCGCAGTATGGCCAGAATAAATGGTGGGAATACGACCGGGTCACACAGCGTGACAAATACACTATTTTCGGCGGTGGTATCTGGGGCCGTGTATACCCGCTCCAAATGGTGTTTATACATATCCAGCCGGAATATAATTTCATTAGACAGAACACTACTTATTACCCGCAGAACGCAGAAAAGCAAACCTATAAAACCAACTATGGTGTTCCCAGCCTGCTGGTGGGCGCCGGTTACACCCAAAGTGTAGGCGGCAGGGTAGGTATCGGTATTTCCATTTTATATGACGTGATCCAGGATCGCCGCTCTCCTTATAACAACAACCTGATATACAGGGTAGGAGCAGGACTGGGCTTTTGATCGCCGAAGGCGATCCCCTCCGCATATTAACCGCATGTTAAATGTTTATAAATGCTAAACTTAATTTTAGTAAGTGGTTATCTTTGCGGCATATAAATTTTCAGGAACGATGGAAATACAATTAGTAGTTTTTGATATTGCGGGCACTACCCTGCATGATGAATCCAATGTGGCAAAGGTGTTACAGCAAACAATCGGGCTGGCGGGAGTTACTGTAACGCTCGACCAGGTAAATGAAGTGATGGGGTATGCCAAACCCTATGCTATACGCTATTTGCTGCAGCAGCAGAAAGACAGCCGGTACAGCGATGAAGCTTTTATTGGCGACCTGCACGGCCGTTTCGTGGCCGATATGAAAACGCATTATGCCACACATCCGGCGGTAAGGGAAAAAGACGGGGTATCGGAAGTGTTTGCCGCGCTGAAGGCCAAAGGCATTAAAGTGGCGCTGGATACGGGTTTCGACAGGGCCATTACCAACGTGATCCTGGAAAGGGTGGGTTGGCAGCAGAAAGGGCTCATAGATGCGGTAGCTACCAGCGATGAAGTGCCTTTTGGCCGTCCTTATCCTTATATGATTTACCGGATCATGGAAGAACTGGAAATCCGCAGTATAGAGGCCGTTGCTAAAACCGGCGATACTATTTCCGACCTGGAAGAGGGCGCCAATGCAGGTTGCCGCTATGTAATAGGTGTTACCACCGGTGCATATACCCGTGAAGAACTGGCCAAGGGGCCGCATACTCACCTGGTGGCTTCACTGGATGAACTCTTGTCTATATTTTAATCATACTATCATTTTTATATCATGCAACAACAACAGGCAGATGTAGCGGTAATAGGCGCAGGTATAGTGGGATTGGCCATGTCGTACCAACTGGCATCAAAGGGAAAAAAAGTAGTACTGTTTGAACGCAACAGCAAAGCGATCAGTGCTTCTATCCGCAATTTCGGGCTGGTATGGCCCATAGGCCAAACCGCGGGTAAAATGCACGACCGCGCTATGCGCAGCCGTCGCACCTGGAAAGAACTGGCTGCTGTAACTGGCCTGCAGTGCCAGGAAACAGGATCGCTTCACCTGGCGTATGAAACAGACGAACTGGCTGTGCTGGAAGAATTTGTGCAGGCCGCTCCCGGGAATGGTTACAACTGCGAACTGATAGCTCCTTCACAAATAGGAAAATATACCAGTGCTGTTAAAACAAACGGGTTGAAAGGCGCCTTGTGGAGCGCTTCCGAAATGACGGTAAACCCGCGCCAGGCCAGCGCTGCTATTGCAAAGCACCTGGAAGAACAAATGCAGGTAACAGTTCGTTTTGGTACCGCCGTAAATGGTATCAGTATGCCTTATATTGAAACAAAAGACGAGCGCTGGAAAGTGGATGAAGTATTTGTATGCAGCGGTGCGGATTTTGAAACGCTTTATTCTGCTGAATTTGCAGCCGCTCCCCTGAAGAAATGTAAACTGCAGATGATGCGCACCATTCCGCAACCAGGCAACTGGCAGCTGGGACCCGCGCTCTGCGCCGGTTTAACACTGGGTCACTATGCGGCCTTTGAAAGCTGTAAAGCCCTGGAACCGCTGAAACAACGCTACGCACAGGAAATGCCGGACTATGTGAAATGGGGCATTCACCTGCTGGTTTCCCAGAATGGCGCAGGAGAGCTTACCATCGGCGATTCGCATGAATATGGTCCGGACTTCGAACCATTTGATAAGGCGTTTATCAATGATCTCATTCTGCAGTATATGCATACCTTCCTGCAGGCGCCGGAGTATACCATCCAGGAACAATGGCATGGCATCTATCCAAAATTAACCAACGGAAAAACAGACCTGGTGTTCTCTCCGGAAAAAAATGTGACCATTGTAAATGGTCTTGGCGGAGCCGGTATGACGTTATCATTCGGCCTCGCAGAAGAAGTGTTGGCGGGCATGCATACCTTTGCGTAAACTTGATAAATATAAATTAGGTTATTGCTCAAATAATTAATAAATTAAAGCAGATTAAGCGTTATGAGAACATCTGTTGATTAAAACGATAGTACTATCTTAATAAATTTCAACATTATTTATTTTTTTGATTGCCAGCATTAGCAACGTTTCTGCAGCGATGTTTATTTAACAACGCTGCACGTTCATAACGTGTTAAATGTAAAGCAGGTTTCTATATAGTTACCTGCTTTTTTTATGCGTACTGCCATTACTGTAAGCCAATTATTATATAAATTACATCATTCCCCGTGCCTTCACGGGAGCATGTTTTTTAGTATAACAAAAAAGCAGTTGCATGAACAGTAGTATAAAGAATTTAAAAGAAAGAGACTGGACGGAAACAAGAGCGCATTCCAGCTGGCAGATATTCAAAATTATGGCGGAGTTTGTTGAAGGGTTTGAGAAGCTGGCAAAAATAGGACCCTGTATCTCCATATTCGGATCGGCGCGCACCAAGCCGGGAAACCGTTACTACGACCTGGCCCAGGAAATATCCACCAGGCTGGCGGAAGAAGGTTTTGGTATTATCACGGGCGGCGGACCCGGTGTAATGGAGGCTGCCAACAGGGGAGCCCAGGCAGCCCATGGAAAATCAGTAGGCGCCAATATTACCCTGCCTCATGAGCAGCATCCCAATGTTTATATCGATCCGGAAAATAGTCTCAATTTCGACTACTTTTTTGTCCGTAAAGTAATGTTCACCAAGTACTCGCAGGGTTTTATAATGATGCCCGGTGGCTTTGGTACCATGGATGAATTTTTTGAAGTGGCCACGCTCATTCAAACCAGGAAGATGGATGAAACCCCGATGGTACTGGTGGGAAGAGAGTATTGGAGCGGCCTGCTGGACTGGATCCGCAATGTAATGATGGAAAAGGAAAGCAATATTAACCCGGAAGACCTTGACCTGTTACAGTTGTTTGATACCGCAGATGAAGTGGTGGAATACTTCCGTGTTTTCTATACGACCAATAAACTAAGACCGAATTTCTGATAATTTCCATTTTTGGAAGGAAAGAGCGGATATACATGAACGTAATGCTGGATAGAATAAAAGCCGGCAAAATAACGTTTATGGATATATCCGCTTTTTCTGTTTACAGGCAACAGGCTCACAGTTAGCCGCTTTTCCTTAGCTTTGCAGAAATTTTAATATATGGAGCTTATACCGGCAGCAGTGGAAGCCTACGCAGAAAAATACAGCAGTCAGGAAAGTGAACTGATGTACCAGCTGAACAGGGAAACACATCTGAAGGTAGAACAGCCACATATGTTAAGCGGACAGGTACAGGGACAATTTCTCCGTATGGTAAGTCATATGATCCGTCCCCGCCGTATCCTGGAGCTTGGTACTTATACCGGTTATTCGGCTATTTGCCTGGCCGCCGGTCTCGTACCTGGTGGGATATTGCACACAGTAGATATCAACGAAGAACTGGAAACCCTTTGTGGCCAGTATTTCTCGGCAAGCGGGAATGCAGACAATATAAAAATGCATATCGGCAAAGCGGCTGATGTTATTGAACAACTGGATGAAGTATTCGACCTGGTGTTTATTGACGCGGACAAATCCGGATATGAACAGTATTACGACCTGGTTTGGGATAAACTGCGTCCTGGCGGTTTTATCCTGGCAGACAACGTGTTGTATCACGGCCAGGTGCTGGCGCCTGAAAATGAACAGGGCCGCCAGGCAAAGGCCATGGTGAGCTTTTGTGAAAAAGTGCTGGCAGATGATCGTGCCGAACAGGTATTAATTACCATCCGGGATGGTGTACTGCTGATCAGGAAGAAATAAAACGCCCATTAAATCCGAACATACATGCAAGTAAGAAAATTCTTATTGGTAGTCAGTTTTCTTATTGGCTTCGTTACCGTACTGCACGCACAGAACATCACAACGCAGCAGTATATCGCCACCTATAAAAACTTAGCCATTGAGGAAATGCGCCGTTCCGGCGTGCCTGCCGCCATCAAACTGGCGCAGGGGATTATAGAAACACAGTCAGGCAACGGCACCCTGTGTTTGCAGTCGAACAACCACTTCGGTATTAAATGTAAAAATACCTGGACCGGCAAAACCATTAAGTACGATGACGATGCCGCCCAGGAATGCTTCCGTGTATATGAATCCGCCAAAGATTCCTACCGCGACCATTCCGATTTCCTGCATGCCAACCCACGCTACGCATTCCTCTTCCAGTTTGATGGGGAAGATTATAAATCATGGGCATATGGCCTGAAACAGGCGGGGTATGCCACCAATAAAACCTACCCGCAGCAGCTGATCAAAGTAATAGAAGATTACAACCTACAGCAATACACGCTGATTGCCATGGGCAAAGATCCGTCTAACGGCGGCGCTGCTTCCGATGGCACCATGTATGCAGAGGTAACCGAAAAAGAAACCAGGACATCTCCCGGAAGAAAAAATCATAACACCACTGCCACTACCGGCCAAACCCGTAATTATCCCAAAGGGATCTTTGAAATCAACGGCCGCAAAGCAATATATGTAAAGGCCGGCAGCTCCCTGATCCAGGTGGCCGACCAGCGTAATATGCGCCTCCGCAAACTGGTGCGCTTCAACGACCTGGAGAATGATAATCCGCCTGCAAAGGACATGATCATCTTCTTACAAAAGAAAAGCAAAAGGGGAAATAAGGAATTTCACAATGTAGTTAATGGCGAAACCATGCACGATGTAGCCCAGGCAGAAGGGGTACAGTTAAGATGGTTGCGCCGCCGCAATAAAATGAATGAAGGTGAAGAACCGGCAGCCGGTCAGCGGTTAACGCTCGATGGCTTTGCTTCGGCTGCACCACGATTGGCTAAAAACACCCGGGTACTGAAGGAAGAAGACCAGGAGCCGCCCGAAGATTTTTCTCCGCGTAAAGCGATTGATGGCATTAAAGAAGAAGTGGCTAAAAATACAACCGGCGGAACCGCTGTACCGGAAACAAAACCTGCCCCGCAGGGTGGCGTACCGGTGGCCATGATAGAAGACCTGAAGAAAGCCGGCCAGGTAACCACCTCCGGCGGCGCTGGTGCAAAGGCATCTATGCCGCAACCCGCTTCCCGCCCGGCTCCGGCTACACCGGCGCCTGTACAGAAATCCAGTATACAGTACCACGATGTGCAGCCAAAGGAAACCTTGTATGGCATTGCCAAAATGTACAACAGGTCGGTAAGCCAGCTGCAGGAATGGAATAACCTGCAGGGATCTGATATTAAAATCGGCCAGCGTTTGCTGGTAAATAAATAAGCAGCGATCTTTTTTTGCTGATGATTGTTAAATAAGGAAATGCAGAAGTATTATGTCGGTGATTAAAGTGCATGACAAAGAGTTCCAACCCTATATTGATGAAGTGGCATTGCAGCAGCGGGTAAAGGAAATGGCAGAACAGATCAACAAGGATCTGCAGGGAGAGCGCCCTTTATTTATAGCTATCCTCAACGGCTCATTTATGTTTGCCGCAGATGTGTTTAAATACCTCACAATTGAGGCGGAGATCTCTTTTATTAAACTGGCGTCTTATAAAGGCACCAAGTCTACCGGCAACGTGGTGCAGGCCATCGGGCTGGATGAAGATCTTTTCGGCCGTACCGTGGTGATCCTGGAAGATATTGTGGATACCGGCAGAACGCTGAGCCAGTTCCTGCCCCAGTTGGAGCATCAGCAACCCAAAAAATTACTGGTAGCCTCCCTGCTCACAAAGCCGGAGGCGATGGTACATCCCATCAAAATTGACTACCTGGGCTTTTCCGTTCCCAATAAGTTCCTCCTGGGATATGGCCTCGATTATGATGGCCTGGGCCGGAACCTGCCAGCCATTTACCAGCTGGTGGAAGCAAGGCAGTAATTATTTTTTCCGGGCGCTTGCCCGGAAAAAATCTTAACTTAATACATGCTCAAGTACCTTTTACTCTTTCTTTTCTGGGGTGGAGGGCTGCAGGCGCAAACAATCTGGGTGTCGGGAGCGGTAGAAGACAGTTTATCCCACCGCCCCATTGCGGGAGTACAGGTGAAGGTGATGGATGACACAGTCCATGTAGTCACAAACGCTTTCGGTCTTTTTAAAGTCGCTATCCCCACGGCATCTGCCACGTTATTGCTCACACAAAACGGTTATCAGCCGAAACAGGTAACAGTGCGCAAATACGACAGGCTGTTAATAACGTTATCGCCGCTACGAAAAGATGCGGACCCTGTAGCGCTTGCCAAAGCCCGTTCAAAATTGCAGCATAACAGTAATCCCAATTACGGTAATACCGGTATGGGCACCCGCGCTTTTTACAACGAAACTTACGGCGCTACCTACGAGAATAAATTTGTACCGGTTGCCACGCACCCGGTATCTGCTTTTGCACTGGATGTGGACCGGGCAGCCTACAGTAATATCCGCCGTTTCCTGCGGCTGAAAGAACCGGTGCCTGTAGATGCAGTCCGCATCGAGGAAATGATCAATTATTTTCATTACGATTACCCGTTACCGTTAGCCGGCCAAACGATGGCGTTGTATAGTAATTATACCACCTGCCCGTGGGAAAGCACCCATCGCTTGCTGCAGGTGGCCATCAGGGCGCGGGCGCTGGAAACAGACAGCTTTCCCGCCAGCAACCTGGTTTTCCTGCTGGATGTATCAGGTTCTATGGGCACGCCCAATAAGCTGCCGTTATTACAAGCCGCCTTCCGTATCCTGGTCAATAACCTCCGCCCGGTAGATAAAGTGGCGATAGTAGCCTATGCCGGCGAACCCGGCGTTATTTTGCCTGCTACACCCGGCGATCAGAAAGAAAAGATCCTTAATGCGATAGATAACCTCAGCGCCGGCGGCGCCACTGCCGGGGAAGCCGCTATAAAACTGGCTTACCGGATTGCCTCAGAGCAGTATATTCCCGGTGGCAACAACCGCGTGATACTGGCCACCGACGGCGATTTCAACGTAGGGCTCAGCAGTGATGATGAAATGGAGCAGCTGATCATTGAGCAGAAAGAAAGCGGTGTGTTGCTTACCTGCCTGGGTTTTGGTATGGGCAATTATAAGGATTCAAAGCTGCAGTCGTTGTCCAGTAAAGGGAATGGTAATTTTGCTTATATAGATGACCTGGAAGAAGCCAATAAGATATTTGCCCGTGAATTTGGCAGCACCCTGTTCACCATTGCCCGCGATGTGCGGTCGGAAGTGTGGTTTAATCCTGTGCTCGTAAAATCGTATAGGCTTATTGGTTATGAGAACAAGGTACTCCCGGCCGATACTTCGGTAAAAGGGGAGTTCAGTGGTGGTATCATTGGCAGCGGGCATTGTTCTGTGGCCTTGTATGAAATTGCACCTGCGCCGCAAACTATTACAGAAGATACCGTACTGGCTAAAGTGAAAATTTCCTGGCGTGATCCGCAGGATACGGTGGTACAGCAGTTAACCGGCGTTATTCCCGCAGCCCTGGAAAGTTTTGATAAGGCATCCGACGATTGCCGCTTTGCCGCCGCCGTTGCTTTATTCGGGATGGTATTGCGCAAGTCGACCTACTGCGGTAAAGGCAATGCGGAAATGGTGAACAATATTGCACGTCATGCATTGGGGCCCGATAAAGGCAACTACCGCCAGGAGTTTTTGAAGATGATAAAAATGCTGCGTAAAGGGAAGCATTGATCCCTTTATTTTATCAACCGGTAGCATTTCCTGATCATCTTCTGTTGAAAATCAAAAGGTAAAGTTTGATTGGTAATATCCTTAATGCTGGAAGCGTTGATCTTATCGGCTTCCAGTATAAACCTGCGATAGTTATTGCTGAAGTAAACAACCCCGTCTTTTTTTGTTGCCAGCAACACTTTATTAAGCATATCTGCATGATCCCGTTGTATATCGAGGAAATCCTTCATCCGCTTGCTGTTGGAAAAGGTGGGGGGATCTATGATCACCAGGTCGTAGGTGTTG
>JBCNPS010000640.1:0-3787 GCA_039593235.1 Chitinophaga sp.
GGTATAATATCAGCGACCAGGAAGCGCGCAAGGACGGATTCATTACCGCTTACGCAGAGTCGGATCCGAATGAAGACTTCGTGGAAATGGTAGCCTCCATGCTGATTGGCGCCGACCATGGCAACGATGGATTTGATGATTACGAAAAGATCCTGGCCGACCAGACCGACGGCCCCGGCACACCGGGATATGAAGCCATCAAAGCCAAAGAGGCAGTGGTGGTGGATTATTTTGCAAGATCGTGGTCTATCGACTTCTATGCCCTGCAACGTAAATGCCGCAGAGCGCTGGCCGGCTATTATCAATAATTGTTGATCACCCTGAATTATTATTTATGAAAAAGATATGGATATATTATCTCGTTGGCGTTGCAGTGATGCTTTCTGCATGCGACAGGAAATCAGACCTTAATATAGATGGGATACCAACGGATGTGAGAATAGCACAGGCCCTGGCTACCTATCAGCAAAAACTGACGGACGCTCCCTACGGCTGGATCGTTACGGAGTATACCAATGGTACTTCCATCAACGGGGGCGTTACCCGCTACGGCCCCAAATCGGTGTTTTCCTATTATATGAAGTTCGATAAAAACAGCCAGGTGTCTATGCTGTCGGATTTCAACATTGGCGCCGCCACTGTTTTTAATAACACCAGCTACCGCATTAAAGCCACGCAGCGGCCGACGCTGATCTTTGATACCTACAGTTATGTGCAGCTTCCCTGCGATCCTGATCCCGGTGTGTCTAACAGCCCGTTCGGAGCAGGCTTTAGCTGGGGAACCGATTTTGAATTTGCCTTTGCAGACAATGTACCGGCGGCAGAACTGGGCGATACCATCCGCCTGAAAGGAAACCTGAACCGGGCGGACGCCATAATGGTAAAGGCTACACAAGCCGAACAGGCGATGTTTACCACCAACGGGTTTGGTTCTTACAGCACCTTTAACAAGATCCTACAGTATTTTAAACGGGTGAACGCCGGCGGTACGGTGTTTGAAATCACTCCCGGTGTGGGTGGCAGATCGTTTGATATTAAAACAGCAGGCAGCCAGGTAATTACCAATGTTGGTTGCCAGTACACGGCCACCAGTATTATTTTTGATAAGGCCGTGACCATTGGATCGCTGGCGGTTAAAAGCCTCGATAACCTGGTGTGGAATGCCGGCGCCGGTACCATCAGTACCAGTATTAACGGCACTACCGCCACTACCATTGTACCGGCGTTGGCGCCTTTGTCGCCGGAGCCGGATGTGGCGCTTAATTTCTATATAGAAGGCTTGGATAACCCCTGGGTCACTGTTCCCGGCTTTCATGTAAGAGGCATAGATGACGCCTATAATTTGCGGAAGCTCACTTTTCCCGGTGGCACCTATTTCGCCATGGTATACTACCCGGGATTGGTAAATGGTGGTGATTATGATGCTTTAACACCTTACTTTACCGGCATTGATGACTTCCCTTATATTTTTGCCGGCGGGGTAGCCGCTTCTTCCCTGGATGACGACCGCCTGGTGCTACAGATGCTGTATGGCGGCGACCCTACTCCCAATCCCCCCGATCTTATTGCCACTAACAGGATATTTAACACCGGCAAAACCGGTCCGCCTTATATTAACCCTTCACCCGGTTTTTATATAGTGAGAAAATCGATCGGTGGCGTATATGACATGGTTACCGCGGGAGACGCTTTAGGCTGGATCACATGGGCGCACCAATAATTTTAACATTAAACACCAACACATGAAAGAAATACTCTTTATAGCAAGTATCCTGGTCATAAGCCACTATGCCGGGTATGCACAGCAAAGCAGTCCTTCCAATGCGGAAGTAGTAAAAGCAGCGGCAAGAAAAAAAATGGCGGCAACAGACTATACCCGTATTTTTCTCCCGGGTATTGCGGTATCCGAAACACAAAAGCCCCAGGTGAATAAACTGATCCTGCAATTCCTGGACGAGAAAAGGGCATTGACTGCAGAGAACCGGAAAACGCCAGGGGTATATGAGCAACAGCAACCCGCTTTATTCAATAACTTCAAAACGAAGCTGGCGGAAGTGCTCAGTGCAGCGCAAATGAGCGCATTCCTTGCCTCTAAACCGGCAACCGGCGAAAAAACAAATATGTTACGTTCCATATTCTATTAACATGAAAGAGGGTGTATCGAAGCCATGAACCCAGGCACGATACACCCTTTTATCCTGATAAAAGCAGGTAGCCCTTCGGGTATTCCGGGAGGCGCTGTTTATCTTTGATACCCGCTCTTTTTTATTCCGTACTCACGGAAACGTCGCCTGCCTCCTTTAAAAAATGTTAAAAGTATAAGCAGCTTCCACTTTCCGCTGATGGTTTCCAAAGTATCTCTCACAGCCATCCCGGCCGATTTGCATTCTTTTTCACTTAAATGTTCCATAGCAGTATCCTTTTTGTAACCGGTTACACGAAGCAAACATAACCATTCCGGTACTATTTTCGCTCAACGGATGCCATCCAATTGCTTACATGAAAATACTTTGCCAGCTACTTTCAGTTTTTCTGATTGCCCTCATTTTTATTGCCGCAGGCGTACCTCATACGGCGCCCGCAACTGCAGCGGATGCACTGGATAGCCTTCCGGCCGACACGTTGCCTGTTGCCTCGCCCGACAGCATTGATGCACCCATCCATTACAAGGCAAAGGATTCTATTGTAATGCAGATCCCCAAAAAACGTATACTCCTGTACGGTAGCGGCGACACCAAATATAAAGAAACAAACATCACCGCGGAGCGTATCAGCTTCGACCAGGAAGGCGGCATGGTACAGGCTACCAAAGTGACCGATACCGCCGGTAAAACCATTGGCCGCCCCGTAATGACGGACAACGGGCAGAGTTTTGAATCAGATACCATGTTGTTTAACATCAGCTCCCGTAAAGCAAAAATTTATAATACCAGGTCGGTTTATGGAGAAGGATACATCACCAGTCAGCAATCCAAACGACTGGCCGACAATACCATCTTCGGGTTTAAAAATACTTTTACTACCTGCGACCTTGACACCCCGCACTTCCAGTTCCGCGCCCGGAAAATAAAAGTGATCCCCGATAAACTGGTGATCTCCGGACCGGCTAACCTGGAAATTGAAGGGATTCCCACGCCACTGTTCATTCCCTTTGCCATTTTTCCTATTACCCAGGGACAACGCTCGGGGATACTCCCGCCGCAGTATGTAGTGAACCAACAAAAAGGCATTGGCCTGGAAAACGGCGGTTACTATATTGGCCTGGGCGATAACTTTGATCTTACCATGCGGGGGGATGTGTATTCCTACGGAAGCTGGAGCCTCACTGCCAGCCCCACTTACCGCAAGCGCTATAAATACAATGGCGGGCTTAACCTGAGCTTTGCCAATACCCGCTTCGGCGACCCGGCAGTTAAATCGGAGTTCAGCACTTCCAAAGATTTCCGCGTTACCTGGAACCATAGTATGGATAGTAAAGCCCGCCCCGGTGTGAACTTTGGTGCGGCAGTAAACTTCGGAACATCTTCCTATAACAAATACAACGTGTACGACTATAATACCCGTGTAAACAATAACATCGGGTCGTCTATCACCTTTTCCAAAACCTGGCAGGGCAAACCCTATAATCTTACCATGGGTTTGAACCACTCGCAAAATCTTAGCACGCGCGATGTGTCTATTTCTTTTCCTGACGCCACCTTCACGGTAAATACTATTTACCCTTTCCAGCCAAAGGAAATGGTGGGTACGCCAAAATGGTATGAAAAGATAGGGATCTCCTATAACA
>JBCNPS010000641.1:0-3738 GCA_039593235.1 Chitinophaga sp.
TATGAAGACATTGGTAATTGTTGTCCATCCCGATATGGAAAGCTCCGCCATCAATAAAAGATGGGTGGAGGAATTGAACAGGCATCCCGGAAAATATTACATTCATCAATTGTATAAGGTTTATCCTGATGAAAAAATTGATGTATTGGCAGAACAGCAATTGGTAGAACAATACAACAAAATTGTATTTCAATTCCCGCTGTATTGGTTTAGTTCTCCGCCGCTATTGAAAAAATGGTTTGATGAAGTGCTGACATATGGCTGGGCCTATGGAAGTAAAAGTGGATACAAGGTTGGAAATAAAAAAATAGGGTTGGCCATCTCGGCAGGGATCGATGAAGAAGGTTATTCATCACAAGGGATGTATAAATATACCTTAAAAGAACTAACAGCGCCGTTTGAGCTAACTTTCGATTATATAAAAGCTGATTACAGGTCCTTATTTGCTTATTATGGTATTGAACTGAACAGTACAAAGGAGTGGATTGAAGAGAGTGTAGCGCCGTATATGGATTATCTGAACAATTTATAACAGGGGTGGAGCATTCCCGGTAAGCACCCCTCACACCTTTTTTGTCGCAATTTATCCCCCAAGTTGTCGTTTTTACCCCGTGTCTGATCCCGGAATGACCCCCATCTTTGTATTGTCAATAAAAATCAAACTAATTAAATAACGCTATGAAAAACATCTTCAAAACATATCATCTTCTTAAATCAATATTATTAACCGTAATCATTATGTCAGCAGCAGCTATATCAAACGGACAACAAATTAAGCCTTCCGCCAGCGGCTATGCACCTGTTAATGGCATCAAAGTTTATTATGAAGTGTATGGCGAGGGTAGCCCCATAATTTTACTACACGGTGCGTTTATGACAATTAATACGAACTGGGGCCAGTTAATACCTGAGCTGTCAAAAAACAGGAAAGTGATTGCCATTGAATTACAGGGACACGGACATACCCCGTTTTCAGACAGGGAATTATCGCATGCTACGTTGGCAAGTGATGTGGAAGGAGTAATGGATTACCTGAAAATTGACAGCGCTGATGTGGCAGGATACAGCTTTGGCGGCGCCATCGCTTATAAGTTTGCTATACAAAGTCCTAAACGGTTAAGAAAACTGGTCATCATTTCTGCTACTTATAAAAGTAACGGTTGGCTACCAGTTGTAAGCAATGCGTTTAAAGGAATGAAGCCGGAGTTTTTTGCAAACACGCCTATGCAAACCGCTTATGATGCAGTAGCGCCTGATAAAACAAAATGGACACCGTTCCTGGAGCAGATGATTGCTTTAGCTAAAAAGCCATTCGATTTCGGCGACGCCAATATTGCAAAAATCACGGCGCCTGTATTGATCATATCCGGCGATAACGATGGACTGGACAAAATTGAGCTGATAAAAACATACCAGTCATTGGGCGGCGCCGTTGCGGCAGACCTGGGCGCCATGCCAAAATCGCAACTGGCCATTGTGCCGTCGCAAGGGCATGTTACCCTCATGATGCAGACATCAACTATTTTAAGTTACCTGAATAGTTTCTTAAAGTAACACAAGGAACCTGCGCATCAGATTTTATCTTAATTATAAAAAACCGGTAAAATGAGAAAGATAACTGTTTTGTCGATGATTACACTGGATGGTGTGATGCAAGGTCCTGGCGGACCCGGGGAAGATACATCAGGTGGTTTCAAATACGGTGGCTGGACGGCCTCTTACGGCGACGAGCTTTTTGGTAAGATCATGCAGGAAGAGCTGAAACAGGCAGATTATATTTTGGGCAGAAAAACTTTTGAGATCTTTGCATCCTATTGGCCGCATCATGCCGATTTCTGGCCAGGTATCAATGATGGTGCTAAATACGTGTTGTCGCAGACCATGGAAAAATCTGACTGGAAAAATACCATTTTCCTGAAAAGCCTCGCAGATATAGAAAAGCTTAAGAACTCTGCGGGCGCCGACATCCAGGTTTGGGGTAGTGGTAAGCTGGTTCAACTGTTGCTGAAGCATGACCTGGTAGATGAACTCCGGCTCAAAATTTACCCGGTGATCCTTGGTGAAGGAAAGAAGTTGTTCGAAAACGGCGCGATGCCGGCCGCATTTACATTAACAGAAAGCCAGGTGACATCAAAAGGGGTTATCATAGCTAATTACAAGCGGGCTGGGGAAGTGGTGACAGGCGATGTGGGGGCGTAAGGCAGCCTGGCTTACGCCGGTCACCACCATGCTGGATGATGTGTGTTGATTAATCATGCCAAACCTACGCCGGCATCTTCATTAAAAAAATTCCCTTCCGATTATACCGGATTGATATCGATTAGTACATTATACGTTATACTCCGTTTTCCAATGCTGGCCTGCACCGGTTTCAATAGCATGATTCGCCATGTGTACGGCAACAGCGGCGTCTTTCCCGCTTTCCACGCCTGATACAGGCTTTTTGTTGTTCCTGATACACGCGGCGAAGTCGAGCAAGGCGGAGGTAGTAGGCTCCGGCACAGGCTCGCCTGCTTTTCCGAACGGAAGCGGCATTCCCTGGCCGGGAGGACCGTCGGTCCTGGTGGCGCCGGTTACGCCATCTACGGTATCCAGTACTTTTTTTACGTCTTCACTGTAAAGAAATGCTTTGTCGCGTTGTATTTCGAGTGTACCACGGTTTCCCAGTACCCTGATGGAATATCCTTTATACGCGTTGCTGAGGATGGAGGAAACGCTTGATTTTACACCGCCGGGATATTCAAATACGGTGCGCACATTGTCCCAGGTTTCGCGTCCGTCTTTCCAGTAGTCGATACCACCCATGCCCACTACACGAAGCGGGTGGCTGTCCAGGATATAATTGACGATATCGATCTGGTGTCCGCAGAGCTCTGCTACCAGTCCGCCGGAATATTCGCGGTACATGCGCCAGTTAACGAGGCGTTCCATGGAAGGATCAGCTACCGGGTTCCTCCAGTCGGAGTTGCGATGGTACTGGCATTCAAAATGGGTAACGGTACCCAGCCAGTTTTGCGCAATGATTTCTTTCACGTGGTGATAGAGGGCATAGTACCGGTATTGATGTCCTACCTGGAATACCAGTCCGGCTTTCCGCACCTGCGCCACCAGGTCTAATGCCTGTGGGATATCATAGGTCATGGTTTTTTCCACGTATACATGTTTACCGGCGGCCAATGCATCTTTTGCCATTGCGTAGTGCAGGTAGAGTGGTGTGGCAATGATCACGGCTTCCACTTCTTTATTTTCGAGCAGTTTACGATAGTCGGTATAGGCTTTGGCTCCTTTGGCTGCCAGCGACATCCCATGTTGCAGGTTGGCGGGGATGGTATCACAACAGGCAATTATTTCCAGGGCCGGGTTTTTCTTCAGCAGCCTGGCTATGCCACTGCCGCGGTTACCGGTGCCTATCAGGCCTGCTTTAACGGGAGCTGTACCCGGTGCGTTTAATGCCCATGCCGGCAAAGTGGCCGCCGCTGCGATGCCTGTTAATGTTACGGCGCCGGAATACAAAAATTGTCTGCGGGAAAAATGATGATCTTGCATATTCCAAAATAGGTAATAAAAGGGAGCGGGACAAGGTTTGTATCCCATAAATCTCCGGCAACGTTCTCGCTGTTTTAGGGTGCGCAAAAGTAAATCCTGTGGGGCAATGAGTATATTTAATACCTGGATATTTTATCAACCGGAAATATTTTACATATGCAGATGAATACAAAAAAGAGTAGGCTGCTGGCA
>JBCNPS010000642.1:0-3735 GCA_039593235.1 Chitinophaga sp.
ATACTGGAAATGCGTGTTCGGCAGGTGTTGTATGGGCGGTTTATGCTGCTCCATTAATTTGATCACCTCATCGTTGGTGATAAACCTGGATTCCTCTTTCCACAGGCTGTCGCAGAAATAAAGGTAATTAGGCAGGCCGCTCCGGTGGTTCAGGAGCATGCGTACGTTGATCCCTTTATAAGGAAATGCGGGAAAGAATTTTTGCAGGGAATCTTCCAGGCTGAGTTTTTCATTCTGTACCAGCCACATCACTGCGGCGCCTGTAAAGGTTTTGGTAACAGAGGCCAGCTGAAAGGAAGAACTGTCCATCACCGGTGTTTTGGTCCGGGAGTTTTCATAGCCATGATATTTTTCAAAGATGATCACCCCTTTTCTTGCCACTATCATGGCGCCGTTAAATCCTGTACGAAGCAGTTTCCCGTTATAAAATGCTTCCAGTTCATGTTGCATCTGTATGGTGCGCGGCGATTTCAGGATGGCTTCTTTTTCCGCCGCTGATAGTCCTGCTGTAAAACGTACTGAATCTGACGCTGCTTTTTTTCTGCTTTCTTCCCTTCTTGCTGCATTGCTCTGGCAGCTGGAGATAATTGCAATTCCCGATATAGTTAAGATAATACTTACTGCTTTCAATCGCTTCATTAGAGGAATATAACTACTTGCTTATTCAATTTAGACCCAAAAAAATACAAAGCGCTAAATTTAGACTCAAAGTAAAAGACTGCCAAATAAAAACGGTGATTTCTGATTCTTTTAATTCGTTTTTAAGCAAAAAAGTGTGAAAAAGTTTAAAAAATGTTTCTTAATTCCACGTTTTTTTGATAAAATCGAATTTGAGTCCCCTGCTATTTGAATATTCCTCAACTTCGAGTAGGTTTGTGCCCTGTTTCCCCGCTATCAGCAATTATTAAGCCAATTGCAACATACAGATACACATATAACTTAGTATAATATTATGGACCAGCAAAAGTCGACAAGTTATCCGAAAGAGAAGATCAGCATTTTATTATTAGAAAACATCAGCGATGCTGCGGTGGCGGAGTTTACCACGGCAGGATACCAGGTGCGCAAGCTTACAGGTGCGCTGAGTGAAGAGGATCTGATCAATGAAATTAAGGACGTTCATCTTCTGGGCATCCGATCCAAAACCAAAGTAACCCGCAAAGTACTGGAATCGGCCAGGAAGCTGCAGGCCATTGGTTGTTTTTGTATCGGTACCAACCAGGTTGATCTGAAAGCTGCTACCGAGCATGGTGTAACTGTTTTTAACGCCCCGTATTCCAATACCCGCTCAGTGGCCGAGCTGGTAATAGGGTTGTCTATCATTCTCATCCGCCGCATCGTGGATAAGAACAATGCCGCCCATAACGGCACCTGGATGAAAGAAGCCACGGGCAGCTATGAGCTCAGGGGCAAAACGCTGGGTATAGTAGGATATGGTAACATCGGCAGCCAGGTGAGCGTACTGGCGGAAGGAATGGGTATGAACGTGATCTATTATGATGCGGAAACCAAACTGCCGCTGGGCAATGCGGAACAGCAACGTACCCTGAAAGAACTTTTCAATAAAGCAGATATTATTTCCCTACACGTACCTTCCAGCAAAACCACGGCGAATATGATCACTAAAGAAGTGCTGGCGGATGCAAAGCCCGGCGCTATCTTTATCAATTATGCCCGCGGTGAAGTGGTAGACCTGGAAGCGCTGAAAGAAGCACTGGAAAGCGGCCGTTTGTCCGGCGCGGCTATCGACGTATTCCCGGTGGAACCTGAAAAGAACGGCGCTGCCTTCACTACGCCGCTGCAGAAATTGTCCAACGTGATCCTTACACCGCACATCGGCGGAAGTACGGAAGAAGCGCAGCACAACATCGGGCTGGATGTAAGCAGCAAAATGCTGAACTACCTGGAAAAGGGCGCCAGCTTTGGTTCACATACCGTTCCGGCCATCAGCGTACCGCCAATTGAAAACACGCACCGCATCCTGCACATCCACCAGAACGTGCCGGGTGTATTGTCTGCCATCAATACGGCATTATCTGCCAACAAGATCAATATCCTGGGGCAATACCTGAAAACCAACGACCAGATCGGATATGTAGTGCTGGATGTGGACACGAGGTTATCACAGGAGGCGCTGGCGCTGCTGAAGGAAGTGGAGCATACGATTAAAACGAGGTTGTTGTATTAATATACAGAGATTATTTTTTGTTGTAAAAGCAGGGATTTGTCCCTGCTTTTTGTTTACGCAGAGGAAATAGACGGTTACTGCTCCCTTATATCTCCCCGTTCACCGGCTCTTTTGGCTCATATACCTTTTTTCTTCCCACATTTTCAAAATTCTTTGTTAACCTTGTAGTGCAACTGAAAAAATTAGCACATGAAAATGAACAGGGCACTGACAGCAGGAGCGGGGATAATAGCCGGTCTTTTGTTGTACGTAAAAGCTTCCGCACAAGATGAACCGAACAAATGGGCGCCAGCCAATATTAATATCGATGGTCAGGCTACTGAATGGCCTAAACCCCTGCAGTTCTATAACAATACAACCAAGTTATTTTACACTATAGCCAACGACCAGGAAAACTTATACGTAATTGTTAGTGTACCTGATCCGCAGAGCCAAACGAAAATCATGCGCTCCGGTATCACTATTGCCATGAACACTACCGGCAAGAAGAAAGGCGGCGCCAGTGTTACGTTTCCGCTCACCTATAATATAAATACCGGCGCACCCGATGTTCCGGAAGCCTCCAGGGCGCTCATAGCAGGAGAACTGAAGAAACAACTCCTGGCCAATGTAAAGGAGATCAAAGTGGAGGGTTTCGACAGCATCCCCGATGGCAATATTCCGGTGAAGAATACGTTTGGTATTCAAACCACTTCTTCATACGATGCCGCCGGTAACCTGGTGTGCGAATTGGGCGTTCCCCTGAAAATGCTGGGTGTCTCCGCCGGAAGCAACCAGGCTATTGCCTATCATTTTAAGGTAAATGCCATGAAGAGAGAGGACAAGAAAGAACTGGAGGCTAAAAGGGCCAAAGGAGAGCAGCCCCCAATGCCTGGTGAGTATGCGGACCATTTCGCTTTGTATTATCCGGCCGACTTCTGGACACGTCAGACACTGGCGACCCAGAAATAGGCCAACCAGACTACCATCGTCATAACTGTTTTTATGCATAAAAAACTGTTTTCTGCAGGACCTGCAACCATGCTGGCAGGTGTTCTCTGTGCAGGTACTTTTATGTCTTGCCACAAAGACAAATCCCCGGCCCCCCCGCCAGTGGAAATTACAGACGCCCTGAAAAAGGATTCCCTGAAATACCTCATGTACCAGATCATGCAGGTAACCTATGGGGATGGCGGACGAAGCGCCGGCAAAGGGCTTCCTACCTACTATTGGTATTCCAGTGTGCCCCAGCTGGATCCGTTGGCCAGCAAGTATGCGGAGGCCAAAGATCTGCTGACCGAAATGAAAACCTATGCTATTAATCCGGGTACCAATGCGCCGTATGATCATTACAGCTTCCTGGATGAAGATGGCACCATCACCAACCAGCTGATGAACGGGGTGTCTGAACAAAATGCAGCCGCCAATCCATCCAAACTGGGATTTGATGTGGGCTTTGGCGAAGGGGCCGATGCCAGCAAAGTGAGGATATTTGTAAAGTATGCCGATAAAAACAGCCCGGCCGGTAAGGCAGGTATCTCCAGGGGCTGGGAAATCGTTTCCATCAA
>JBCNPS010000643.1:0-3734 GCA_039593235.1 Chitinophaga sp.
AGAAATCAAAAGCGCTTTTCAGGCCGCTTTTTTTTATCTTTTCAATAACCGTTTCGGTATCTCTTTCAAACTTGTTCCACGCCCTTGACCAGGTGCCCCAGCCCAAACAGCCGGGATCGTGGATCATAAAAGTGGTTGGTTTATAATCCGCAGGCATCTCAATCGGGTAGAGATAACCGTGAATAGCGATCACCTTTTCGTTTTGCTCATATTTCCAGAGGCCGTCGTTCATGTATTGCAGAAAGTAGGGAGACACTGCCAGGTCATCTTCCAATACAATTACTTTTCCATGTTTACCAATCACTTCAGTAACCCCATCGATTACGGAAGTAGCCAGGCCCTTGTTCTTTTCTGCTTCCAGTATCACCACTTCCTTACACCATTGCCTGCTGTGCACTACTTCCCGCGCCTGTTTTACCAGCGCTACCTGTTCAGGAGTGGCATTGGCTTTGGGGCCGTCGCAATACACATAGAGCGTACTTTCTCCTGCTTCCCGGTTTTCACTCAGGTGCTGTAAAGTGCTCAATGTCAGCTCTGGCCGGTTGTATACAAATAATACGATGGGAGCAAGTTCCATGATATGAAAAAGTACTGCGCAGTGCAGTTATTAAGTTAAAACGGTAAAAATCGTATAAAAATAACAATAAAACAAATATGTAGAGGTGGCTACAGTCGTCCTCCGCCGGCAAAGTAACGTTTCCAGTAGGGTTCATTCAGATCGCTGATCATGACGCCTGCACTGGTGGAGGCGTGAACAAATTTATCATTCTCCAGGTAGATGCCTACATGGGAAATACGCTTATGATGGATCCTGAAAAATACCAGGTCGCCTTCATGAAGATCATGCGGCTTTATTCTTTTCGCCTGTGTATACAGATCGGCTGAGTTACCGGAAAGGCCCATCTGGAATACAGTATTCATAAGGGTATTCACGAATCCTGAGCAATCGATCCCGTCTCTTGTTTTGCCCCCAAGCCGGTAAGGGGTACCGTACCAGTCGTCGATAAAGCCATACAGTTTCTGGTTCAATACATCTTCCACGGCCACATCCAGCAACTGCGCATATTTGAATTGCCAGCTCTGTGCATTTTCCAGGTTGGCGCTGCCCCTGGTTATATTCCTGCTGATGCTGATATCCCTGTTACTGTCACGGGAAGTGTTGCGGACAGGGCGTTTGGTGGCAATGCCATCTATAAATTCAACCCGGTTATTATTAGCTGTAGCTGGTACGCTGCTGTGTTTTTTAGCGGTACCTTTTTTTAATGAAGCGCAGGAACTGAGCGATAATGCACATATCGATAACTTCACAAGCAGGTGTCCCTTTACTTTGATCATAAGCGCTGGCTAAATTTTCGCTAAAATACAAATATATAGGGATTTACAAATGTTGATTTATGCGGAATTTGTCTGACTCAGGATTAAACTGATTACGCTGATTACCCTGATTTGATTACTTTGGATTTAAAATGATTTGGGGAGATTTAAGCGGATACTTTCGCTTAGATCTCCCCAAATCATTTTAAAAATCATTACAAAATCAAATCAGCGTAATCAGCGTAATCAGTTTAATCCTGAGTCAGACAAAATCCGCGTCGCGATCTTTACGCGAATTACATTACTTTTGTCGCTTGACGAAACAGATTAGCCGATGATTTTCTCCCATTTACACGTTCATACCCAATTCTCCTTACTGGATGGAGCTGCCGACATTAAATCGCTGTATAAAAAAGCGATGGCTTCCAATCAGCCTGCACTGGCCATTACCGACCATGGTAATATGTTTGGTGCATTCCAGTTTGTGGCGGAAGCATATAATAATAAATTAAATCCCGGCGATCCGAAAGATAAAAGACTGAAAGTAAAGCCTATTGTAGGATGTGAATTTTATGTAGTGGAGAACCGCCATAAAAGAGCTTTTACAAGGGAAGAAAAAGATATCCGTTATCACCAGGTGTTACTGGCAAAAGATGATGAAGGTTACCGCAACCTTATCAAATTGTGTTCACTGGGTTATATGGAAGGATTGTACGGTAAGTATCCCCGCATCGATAAAGAACTCGTATTACAATACCATAAAGGACTTATTGCTACTACCTGTTGCCTGGGCGCTTCTGTACCGCGAATTATACTTCGTAACGGTGAAGAAGAAGGAGAAAAAGAATTTCGCTGGTGGCTGGATATCTTCGGGGAAGATTATTATGTGGAACTACAACGCCACGGCATTCCCGAACAGGAACAGGTAAACGCCGTACTGCTCCGCTTTGCACAGAAGTACAATGTAAAGGTGATTGCCTCCAACGATTCCCACTATGTAGACCAGGCCGACGCCAACGCGCATGATATCCTCCTTTGTATCAATACCGGTGAGAAGAAAAGTACGCCCACCAACAAGGATTTTTCCGACGACGACAGCGCCGGTGGCAAGAAAGGGCGTTTTGCTTTTTACAATGACCAGTTCTATTTCAAAACAACGGAAGAAATGTCCGCCCTGTTTCATGATCTTCCGCAGGCCATTGATAATACCAATGAAATTGTAGATAAGGTACAGCTGCTGGATCTCAAAAGAGATATCCTGCTGCCCAACTTCCCTATTCCGAAAGAATTTATTACTCAGGACCAGTACCTGCGCCATATTACCTACGAAGGCGCCCGTTCCCGGTACCTGGAAATGACCGCCGATATTGAAGAACGTATCAACTTTGAGCTGCAGGTAATCGAGAACATGGGTTTTGCCGGCTACTTCCTCATTGTGGCCGACTTCATCAAGGCCGGCCGTGAGCTGGGCGTGTTTATCGGCCCGGGCCGTGGATCCGCTGCAGGATCGGCGGTGGCCTATTGTATCGGTATCACCAATATTGACCCGATCAAGTATAACCTCCTGTTTGAGCGTTTCCTGAACCCGGAACGTAAGAGCATGCCCGATATTGATACGGACTTCGATGATGAAGGCCGTCAGAAAGTTATTGACTACGTTGTTCAGAAATATGGCCGCAACCAGGTAGCGCAGATCATTACCTACGGTACCATGGCCGCCAAGATGAGTATTAAAGACGTGGCCCGTGTAATGGACCTCCCCCTGGTGGAATCCAACATCCTCGCCAAAATGGTACCGGACAAACCCGGTATCCAGCTGGATCGCATCTTCAATGCTCCGCTCGACGGGGAAAAAAGCCTGGCCGATAAAGAGGGACTGGCAGGTGAAGATATTGAGAACGTGAAAAAGCTGCGGGAACTCATCAAAGGGGAAGATCTCCAGGGAGAAGTACTCCGTGAAGCCTGCGTACTGGAAGGCTCCGTGCGTAATACCGGTATCCATGCGGCGGGTATCATCATTGCCCCGCAGGACCTGTACGACCTGATCCCCGTATCTACTGCAAAAGATTCCGACCTGCTGGTAACCCAGTTCGAAGGAAGCATCATTGAATCTGCCGGCGTAATCAAGATGGACTTCCTGGGGCTGAAAACCCTTACCATCATTAAAGGTGCGCTGGAACTGATCCGCCAGAACTACGGCATCTCCATCGAAATAGATAATATCCCGCTGGATGATGCCAAAACATATGAGCTCTATCAGAAAGGGGAAACCAACGCCACCTTCCAGTTCGAGTCGCCCGGTATGCAGAAATACCTGCGTGAACTGAAACCCGACAGGTTCGACGATCTCATTGCCATGAACGCCCTGTACCGGCCGGGTCCACTGGAGTACATTCCTTCGTTTATCCGCCGTAAACACG
>JBCNPS010000644.1:0-3732 GCA_039593235.1 Chitinophaga sp.
GGCATCCGCAAACGGGGAAATCCGTGTTACATTCCTACAAAACCACCGCTTTGCTGGCCAGCCAGGAGCGGATGGCCTACCAGCTTACCCGTTGGTGGTTAAAAGACTATTACCTTACCTACCGGACAACGGTACAGGCGGAAGTAACGGCCGCGCTGGCAAATCCGGCGCAGTTCTTTCGCGGTCCGCTGCCGCTGCGGAAAGATGATGCCGGTTGCCCTGAACGGGGCTTCATTGTACGGGACCGGAACTACCTTTCCGCCCGTTGGCCGGGCGATGTATATCGCTTTTCTGCTGCATTTATTGATATGCTGGAGCATGCTTAAGCTGCTTACCTAAAGTATATCACCTCACCTCCGTCGGCGGCATTGTAGTAAATTTGTGCCCATGAGTAAGCAAGGATTAAGACGGCCGTTGTCAGTATTGGACCTGGCGCCGGTAACAGAAGGAAGTACGCCTGCAGATGCATTCCGGAATAGCCTGCGGTTGGCACAACATGTTGAAAAGCTGGGATATGAGCGATTCTGGATGGCAGAACACCACAACATGGTGAGCGTGGCGAGTTCCGCCACGGCCGTATTACTTGGATATATTGCCGGAGGCACCAGCACCATCCGGGTTGGATCAGGCGGTATTATGCTCCCTAATCACGCCCCGCTGGTGGTGGCGGAGCAGTTTGGCACCCTGGCCTCGTTGTATCCCGACCGGATAGACCTGGGGCTTGGCCGCGCGCCGGGTACAGACCAGGTAACGGCAAGGGCATTGCGCCGCGACAGGCTCGGGGCAGGCCACGATTTCCCTGAACAGGTGCAGGAGCTGCAACAATACTTATCGTTCGATAACCACACCAGCGCCGTGAGGGCTATACCCGGTGAAGGACTGGATATTCCTATCTGGATATTGGGTTCCAGTACAGACAGCGCCTACCTGGCCGCCGCTATGGGATTACCCTATGCGTTTGCCAGTCATTTTGCACCTGCACAACTGCATGCGGCGTTGAAAATATACCGGCAGCATTTCAAGCCCTCTGAATTTTTATCGGCTCCCCATACCATGGCCTGTGTGAATGTAATTGCCGCAGATACCGATGCCGAAGCGAACCGGCTGGCAACTTCTTTCTACCAGCTGTTCCTGGGAATTATACGCGGGAAACTTCGCCGGCTGGGCCCCCCGATAGACAGTATGGAAGGCGTATGGAACGAGTATGAGAAGGCGCACGCACAGCAGATGCTGGCCTGCTCCTTTGTAGGCAGTACCGCTACTGTAAAAACAGGTTTACAGCGTTTCATAGAAGAAACACAGGTGGATGAACTGATGGCTACTGCACATATTTACGATCAGGACATACGGTTACGGTCGTACGAATTACTGAAAGGCGTAGCAGATAGTTTGTAATATAAATGGAGATGAAATAATTAGTGGCGCTGTTTTTTAACGGCGCCATTTTTATTCCGGGAAGATGGAGACAGCCGCGGGTACTAGGAAAGGACGCTTTTTATCGTATCTTTATGAGACAGGTTGTCGGATGGCAGCTTTAAAAAAAGCGCTCTATGGTTAATGCAATGAGGACGGTTATTACCGGTACTGGTAGTTTTATTCCTGCCAACAAAATAAAGAACAGCGATTTTTTGCAGCAGGATTTTTACAGTGACCGGGGAGAGAAGATCCCATATGAGGCGGCAGTTATTATCCGCAAATTCGGGGAGGTAACGGGTATCTGTGAACGTCGGTACGCCGATCTGGACATGAATGCCACAGAAATGGCCGTAGCCGCGGCGGCAACAGCTATCAAAGATGCAGGGCTGGATCCGGAAACACTGGACCAGATCATTGTAGCCCATAATTTTGGTAATGTACTCACTGATACGATACAGTCGGACGCAGTGCCATCGCTGGCTTCCAGGGTGAAGCAGGCATTGGGGATCCGGAACCCGGCCTGTATTCCGTATGATATTTTATTTGGCTGCCCGGGTTGGATCCAGGGCTTTATCCAGGCCGATGCTTTCTTTAAAGCAGGGCTGGCGAAGAAGTGCCTGGTACTCGGTACAGAAACACTGAGCCGGGTGATTGACCGTTACGACCGCGACAGTATGATTTTCAGTGATGGTGCAGGTGCTGTGATTGTAGAAGCCTTTGATGATAGCGAAAACAAGTCGGGTGTAATCAGCACCAGCGCACAATCTTATGCCATGGAGGAACTCAACTATATTTACATGGGTAAATCCTTTGCGCCGGAAGCGGATACGCATATACGTTATATCAAGATGCAGGGCCGCAAGGTATATGAATTTGCATTGAAGCACGTACCTGAAGCCATGAAAGCATGCCTGGATGCGGGCGGAGTTAATATTGACGATGTAAAGAAGATCTTTATTCACCAGGCCAATGAAAAGATGGACATTGCCATCATCAGGGCTTTTTACCAGTTATATGGCATCAAAGAAGCGCCTGCCGATATTATGCCCATGAATATCCACGAACTTGGTAACAGTTCTGTGGCCACTGTACCCACTTTATATGATATGGTAAGGAAGGGGCATATTGCCAACCAACAGGTACACGCCGGCGATGTGATCCTGTTTGCTTCTGTAGGAGCAGGGATGAATATCAATGCTATCTGTTACCGCGTATAGGCGTTATTGTTATGACTTTCCCGTATAGGCGTAACCGTGCTTTTCCTTACTGTAGTTGTAATTATTGTTACTGTATAGATGTAACAGTATCTTTCCTTACTGTTCCGGTTACCGTTATCGTATAAGCGTAACCGTGCCTTTCCTGCTAAAGCGGCGTCCTGTATAATCCACGCCCTGCACCATCCAAACATAGGTGGCAGCGGGAGCAGGCTGCCCGTTCCAGGTGCCGTCCCATCCGCCGGGGAGACTGGCGCTGCGGAAAATTTCCTGTCCCCAGCGGTTCCATATGCAAAAGAAATCCAGCCTGGGTACACCGGCGGCAATAACGCGAAAAATATCATTGCGTCCGTCGTTGTTGGGTGTGAAAGCATTTGGAACATAAAATTCTGGTCCTTCGTATACTTTAACGCTTACATCGTCGTGGTCCTCGCAACCTTCCGGGGAGATAACCGTAAGGCGGAACGTTTGATCTTTCTGCAGTATGGCAACGGGATTGCTGATGTACGGATCATTGAGGCCCATTACCGGCGACCATGTATAACGGACCCGTGGATTAAGCCATTCCGCCTGCAACTGCAGGGGCTGGCCGCTGGCCACAATGGTATCTTTACCGGCGCGTGCGAATACAGAAGTAACCCTCACAGGAACTTCCACTTGGGGAGACACGCAGCCATCGTTGCTGATAGCGTATAGGCTTACCCGGTAGTAGCCCGTGTCTGCAAAGCGGAAGCCGCCCTGTTGCTGCTGCAGTGTGTTCCCGCCGCCGAAGTCCCAGTACCACTGGCTTATGGGAGTAGCCGGTGTAAGGTTGAACCCTTCAAATGCAGTGGTTGCACCCAGGCATACATCCTCGCCGCGGCCGCTTACCTGCGGCGTATTGCTCACCAGGATCGATTTGGTGGCAGTGGCGGCGCAACCCTGCGCAGAGGTGACGGAGAGCTGTATTTGTTTGGCGCCCGGCGTAGTGTAGGGAGCGGTGGGTTGCTGACCGGTAGCGGTAGCGCCGTTGCCCCAGTCCCATTCCCATTTCCCGGCAGTTCCTACAGTAATGGTAGTGCGGTCTTCCATCTGCATTTTCCCGGTAATGCATAGCGGATCA
>JBCNPS010000645.1:0-3726 GCA_039593235.1 Chitinophaga sp.
GCCCTGAACATCAGGATATATGATTTTTACAGGGGCGTACCGGTAAAACTATAAATGTAAATGAGGTATGAGAAAATATAAAGGTGTTATCGTAACGGCGGTGATCGTACTACTGCTGGCGGCGATCTGGTTTTTCTTCATCCGGAAGAAAAAAGAACCGGTAAGGTTTGATATCGCCAAACCGGAGTATGGGCACATCGCCACTACTGTAACGGCCACCGGTACCATACAACCGGTAGATACCGTTGCCGTTGGTACGCAGGTGTCGGGCTCCATCAAATACCTGTATGTGGATTTTAACACAAAGGTGAAAAAAGGACAGTTGCTGGCGGAGCTGGATAAGGATCTTTTCCAGGCACAGGTAGATCAGCTGAGGGCTAACGTACAGGTGGCGCAAACCAACCTGGAATACCAGAAAAATAATTTCCAGCGGCAGGAGCTGTTGTATAAAACAGGCGCTATCAGCAAGGCCGACTATGATATTGCTTACAACCAGATAGGACAGGCCAAAGCAAATGTAGCCGCCGTAACCGCCCAGCTAAATTCAGCATTGAAGAACTTCTCATTTACAGAAATACATTCCCCTATTGATGGCGTAGTGCTGAACAGGAATGTAAGCATAGGACAAACAGTTGCCGCCAGCTTTAACACGCCTACCTTGTTTGTGATCGCAAAAGATATTACCAAGATGCAGGTAGAAGCCAGTGTAGATGAAGCGGATATAGGCAATGTAAAGGATTCACTTCGTGTAACTTTTACCGTAGATGCCTACCTGGAAGATGTGTTTTCCGGCCGGGTCCAGGAAATCAGGCTGCAGCCTTCCGTTTCTTCAAATGTGGTTACTTATAACACTATTATCAACGCCCCCAATGATAACATGAAGCTGAAACCGGGGATGACGGCCAATGTTACTATTTATACAGCAGAAAAAGATACGGCATTGCTACTGCCGGTAAAGGCGCTGAAATTCATTCCCGATTCCGTGCAGCTGAAAGATTATGTGATACAAAGCGCCGTGAGAAGAAGCCGTAGTACGGCCCAAACAAAGGATACAACAGGTGGTAAATTCAAAAGCACCACCCGTATTGGTTCCTCCAATTACGTATGGCTGCTGCGTGGGGATACACTGGTGCAGCGTCATATCAGAACAGGGCTGAACGATAACACACATATTGAAGTACTCTCAGGGCTAAACGAAAATGATGTGGTGATAACAGGCATCAGTGCCGGCGGAGCTGTGGCAGGAGCAGGAGGCGCCAGCAGTCCGTTTTTACCAAAAATGGGAGGGCGGAGACGATGAGCAACAGCAAAATATTGGAACTGCAGCAAATCAAGCGTGAATTTGTGATGGGTACGGAAATAGTACGCGCACTGAAAGGGGTATCTTTTGATGTATTTGCCGGCGAGTTCGTAACTATTATGGGCAGCAGTGGTTCGGGGAAAACTACCCTGCTTAATATTCTTGGTTGCCTCGATAAGCCTACCTCGGGCAGTTACCTGCTGGATGGGGTAAATGTAAGCAACCTGTCGAGGAATGAGCTGGCCCGTTTGCGAAACCATAAAATAGGATTTGTATTCCAGGCATATAACCTGTTACCCCGTACCTCCGCTTTGGAAAATGTGGAGCTTCCGTTGTTTTATAACCCGGAACTATCCGTGCAGGAGCGGCGAAGCAGGGCCATGGATGCGCTGCAGGCAGTGAAGCTGGCAGAAAGGGAGGATCATACGCCCAGCCAGCTTTCCGGGGGGCAGCAGCAAAGGGTGGCCATTGCAAGGGCACTGGTGAACCAGCCGGTAATGATCCTGGCAGATGAAGCTACCGGTAACCTGGATACCCGTACTTCTTACGAAATTATGGCCCTGATGCAGGACCTGAACCAGGAAGGAAAAACAATCGTGTTTGTTACGCACGAACCGGATATAGCCGCCTTCAGCAGCAGAACCGTGATGCTGAGGGACGGAAAGGTGGTGAAGGATAGTAAAAATGAGAACGTACGCTCGGCAAAGGAAGCGCTGGCAGCGTTGCCTCCGGCGGAAGACTACTAATTAACCGAAAGCATGAGTGCAGTCAATCTCATAATGATAGCGTTAAAGGCATTGCAGCGCAATAAGTTGCGGGCATTCCTCACCATGTTGGGTATCATCATTGGTGTGGCCGCGGTTATTGCGATGGTGGCCATAGGGCAGGGCTCCAAGGAAAGCATCCAAACGCAGCTGAGCAGCATGGGATCCAATATGATCACCATTTTGCCCAGCAGTAATGTGGCCGGTGGCGTAAGAATAGGAGGGGAAAGCTTCCAGTCGCTCACCATTGCAGATGTACTGGCTATACAAAAAAATGCGGAGTATGTAAGCGCGGTATCGCCGGTAGCATCCACGAAAGGGCAGGCTATTTACGGGGCATTGAACTGGCCCACCTCCCTGCAGGGAGTAGCGCCTTCCTACTTCGATATACGAAAGCTTACTATAAATGAAGGCATCAGTTTTTCGGATGCCGATGTGGCTACGGCCGCCAAGGTATGCGTATTGGGACAAACCGTGATCAATAACCTGTTTCCAAGCGGGGAAAGCCCGGTGGGAAAGGTGATCCGCCTTGGATCCATCCCCCTGCAGGTAATAGGTACGCTGGCGCCAAAAGGACAAAGCTCTTTCGGGCAGGACCAGGACGATATTATCCTTACGCCCTATACCACGGTGCAGAAGCGTATCCTGGCCACTATTTATTTCCAGAGTATTTATGCTTCCGCTATCAGTGAAGGCGCTTCAGACCAGGCTACCAATGAAATTATAGATATCCTCAGAACAACGCATCGTTTGCGCCCCACTGATGAAAATAATTTCCAGGTGAGAACCATGGAGGAACTGATAAAAACACTGAGTTCCACCACCAGCCTGCTCACCATCCTGTTAACTGCTATTGCCGGTATTTCGCTGGTGATTGGCGGTATCGGTATTATGAATATCATGTATGTTTCTGTTACTGAGCGTACCAGGGAAATAGGGTTACGCATGTCTATCGGCGCACGGGGTATCGACATTTTACTGCAGTTCCTGGTGGAAGCCATTATCATCAGTGTTACCGGCGGCCTCATAGGAGTAGTGCTGGGAATTACATCTGCCAAAGTAATTACCCTTACGCTGGGATGGCCTACCCTCGTCTCGGAATCTTCTATTGTGCTCTCTTTTGTGGTGTGTGCCTTTACGGGTGTGTTCTTTGGTTATTACCCTGCGCAGTCGGCGTCCAGGCTGGATCCTATTGAGGCATTGCGTTACGAATAGCCGTTTATGCGTTGCAATCGTAAGGGGTGGCGATGCCTTCGTTGATCCATTTTATAAAAGCGCTTTCCTTTTCAAATTGCAGCAGGTTTAGCTGCTGCCCGGTAATATCTTCCAGTGAAAATCCATCGGCATGTGTTTCCACTGCCTGGCGGGTAGCTATTTCCTGTTCGGTGCTGTAATGGCCGAGAAGTTTTTTGAGCTCAAAAACAACGCTGTCGGAGGTATCGTTGGCATGGATCACCGCTACTACGAATTGATACTCGCCGAATTGCTGTAATGCCGCAATATTTTTGGTATTAACCTTATAACAGGTGCCTGGTGTCAGTTGCATAAGCGGATATTTATAAAATTTACAGGCAGCAAAAAGCCGGTAGGTTTCCCTGGCCGGCTTACTTTATGGCAGTGTAGATCTAGTCTTTCTTCTTATCATGTATCTGCGATTTCTTC
>JBCNPS010000646.1:0-3719 GCA_039593235.1 Chitinophaga sp.
GGAAAAAACTTCCTGCGCAGCGGCAATCGTTTCGTCGGAGAGCTTGGAAATCAACCTGTCCGCAGCAGCCCAGGCCTCCTCATCCGTTTCGCGGACGATGAAGTGCAGCCGGATGCCGAAGAAGGCGGCATCCAGACCGGCATTGCGGGAAACGGTGGTTTCCCATTTCAGGTCCTTGCTGGCAAGACTGCTGGCTACATATCCCGGTATGATCTGTTCATTCAGGGAATACTGGGCGTTGGCGAAATAGGTATTCAGGTATAAATAGTCGGCAATACGGTTATTTCCCGCGAGCCCGTAACTGAGCCGTAGTTTCAGGTCGGATATGAATGACACATCTTTCATGAAATTCTCCTGGGAAATCCTCCATGATAAAGCCGCCGCAGGGAAGTATCCCCATCGCTTATCCGGCGCGAATTTGGAGGAGCCGTCTGCGCGTAAACTGATGCTTGCAAGATACTTATCCTGGTAATCGTAATTTACTTTTGTGAAGAAAGATAACAGGCTGCTTTCCGCGATGGTTGTTTTGGGAAACAGCGGCACCGTAGTGCCCAGGTTAAACTGGCCAAAGGCCTTTTCAGGTGTGATGCCTGCCGGGAAATATCTCAGTTCATTATCCAGCATATTGCTGGAAGTATTATATATTTCATTTCCCAGCAGTACGTTTACATGATGCCCTTTGGTACCGTTGTTACGGTAGGTAAGCACGTTTGAATTATTGAACGATTTACGGTTAATAGTGATGTTGCTGATAAGCGGGAGGTTGGCGCCGTTCAACCTGGAGTTGGAAGTAACGGAGCCGTCGAAGGCCTGTTGCTCCTGGTTGTTGCGGTCAAATCCTACGGTTGATCTGAAAGAAAAGTGTTTGTTTAAAGTATAGTTCAGATAACCGCCGATGTTGAGGATCTTCGTGTATTTTTTCCTGTATTGTGCATTGTTCAGCAACACGGGGTTAATGATCCCCAAACCATTTCCTGCATTGGTATCGTTGTAATAGTCCACATCATCCACTTCTTCCACATTGGTACCCTCAAGATCGAATGGCCGGTATTTGATAGTATGCCGTAACCCGTTGTAGGCGGAAGCGCCTTCGTTGGATGAACCGGCTCCGCTGGAAGTTTCATCGCTGTACCTAACGTTGAATCCTATACGTAGTTTACTATTGGCGGTATGATCAAATTTGAAATTGACCAGGTTCCTTTTCAGGTCGGAGTTGATCATAATCCCTTCTTCCTGGTTATTGGTATAGCTGAGATTATATCTTGTATTCTGGGTACCGCCTGCAATACCTGCATTATGCGTTTGCATCAGTGCATTCCTGCCAAATACATTATCCTGCCAGTCTATTTCCGGGGTGTTTTTGTATTTGTCCAGGTCGGAGCCATACATGTTATCAAAAGCGATACTGTCGGCGGTAAGGCCCCGGCTCCGTTCATACTGGTACAATACAAAATTATACGGATCCATTACTTTCAATTGCTCCGGCAGTTTACGTACGCCCATCATGCCGTTGTAACTCACCACGGTTCTTCCTTCCTTCCCTGTTTTGGTAGTAATGATCACCACGCCGTTGGCGCCACGCGCGCCATAGATGGCGGTAGCGGAGGCGTCTTTCAGCACATCTACGGATGCAATGTCCTGTGGCGCTATACCGGAAAAACCGTCTTCTACCTGTACGCCGTCAATGATGTACAGGGGGGAGTTATCCTGTGTTACAGAACCGCCGCCTCTTACCTTGATATTGAAATCGGAGCCGGGCTTGCCTTCAGAGGAGGTGATCTGTACACCTGCCAGCCGCCCGGTGAGCGCTTCCGCAGCCGAGTTCACCGGGATGTCTTTCAGCTCTTTTGCATTAACGGACGATACTGCGCCGGTGAGGTCTTTTCTTTTAACGGTAGCATAGCCTACTACCACCACATCGTTGATATTGCGGATCTCTGTTTCAAGCACCACATCGATGGTGGTTCTGCCGTTTACTGACACTTCTTTTGCAGCGTGACCGGTGTAGGTGAACACCAGTTTCTCCGTTGCGGCAGGCGCCTTCAGCCGGTAGTGGCCTTTTTCATCGGTGATGGCGGCAGCTTTACCGCCTTTAACTTTTACGGTTACGCCTATGAGCGGTACTTTATCTGTTGCAGATGTAACGGTTCCTGTTATAGTCATCTCCTGCGACTGGCCAAACAGCGCGGTCGTAAAACACAGCATTACACAGGCCAGTAAAATTCGCGCCAGCGGTTGCATGAAATTCTGCTTCTCCATCATAACAATCATTTGAAAATTAATATCGTTTCCTTACTGTTTTATGAACACTAATCCACTCCTGGTACCTGCGTGATCCATTACCAGCAGGTAGGAGCCACTTACCAGTTCCCCCGTATTGATCCTTGTTTCGGTAGTTCCCGGCGCCACCACAAATGTTTTCACCCTTAGTCCACTGATAGTGAACAGGGAGATGCCGGCATTTCCTTTTACCAACGGATGGCGTACCACCAGTTTGTTGGTTACAGGATTTGGGAAGATGATCAGCTGACCTTCTTTTTTTATTTCTTTTACTACCATTCCGTTGCTTGCGGGCAGGGAGCGGAGCAAGGTGGTATCTGCAGCTTGTCTTGCCTGCAAGGTATTGTCAATGCTAACGGTATTGCTGTATACAATGGCGCCCTGGCCATCGGTCCTGTAGCTGCCTATTTTATAATAAAGTGTTTGTTGCGGTGCACTGGCATCTATTGTTGCGTAGTGTGTTTTGTTGATGTTGGATGGCAGCTCGCTGATCTTTGTAAATGTTGTATTATCAGCAGAGCGGTAGATGCCGAAACGGAACTGGTCTTTAGCCCAGTCAATGTCAAAACTGATGTTAATGGTATCGCTGCCTGCGCGACTGGCGGCTGCCTGGGTAAAGGTAACCTGCTGATCGGGCGACTGGATACCATTGAGATAATTTTCCAGCATGGTAAAACCGTTACTTCCCGTGGCATTGGCAGCGGTGCTTGTGGAGTCGTTGCCTGTTAGCAGTTCCCACCAGTTGGGCAGGCCATCGTTATCTGTATCATCGGGATAGGTGGTGGATGTTAAGGTGGGCCATCCGCCTACGGTGTGCTGGCTGTTGATGATCCCGGAGGGGTGGCCCATACCGGAAGCCTGGTAACTGCTATCTTCAAAGGTGGCGGTGCCGGTAAGCGTTTCTCTTACAATGCGGCGGTCTACCGTATCCCTTCTTGGCAAAGTAGCGCCGGCGCCGCCTGTTACAGCTGTATAAGCGTCGGTAGCGGTTTGCGTGGTAACGGGGCTATAGGCAAAAGGCGTGTTCACCCTTGCAGCTGCCAGCGCTTCCGCACCGCCCGGGAGATTGTCTGAATGCACACCGTATACCCAGTTGTTGTCGGAGGAATCGTTGGGTTCTTCCACGCAGGGATAGCCGGGCACATAGTTGCCTTTTATGTAAAACTTTCCGCCGGGAATAGTATCTCCGCCCAGGGATACGCTGTAAGTAGTATACGACAGGATACGATGCCGCCTGTTGGCGGTAGCGCAGGAAGTACTGCCGGTAGTAGCGGGACCGGGTTTGTAATAATTGTTCACCATATTCTGGTGGGCGCCGGCGCCGCCGTAGGTAGAGCCTACCCAGTTATAGATGACGTTGTTCCTGAAATCGACATACTCCAGTTCGGGCTGGCCGGTATTGGCGCTGCCGGAGAATCGGGGATTGCGGTTGCTATGGC
>JBCNPS010000647.1:0-3714 GCA_039593235.1 Chitinophaga sp.
CAAGAGTAAAATAGGAAATATATGAAAGTATAACTGCTCTTATCGGCTGATTGTATGCAAGCAGAATGCTAAAGAATTGGCTTAAAAAGAAGATTGTGCCGATTCTGCTCCAACTTACACCAAATAAAGAAGCTCCTTTGGATGATAATACGGCAGAACAATTAGCTTTTTTGCCTTTAGTGCATATTTGATTAAACGTAGGATCAAATTGGTCAACTTCATATAGCAGAAGGATACTGCCAATACCAACTCCTGCTATAGTTATTAGCTGAAACAGCAATATATAAATAGCGGTTAATTGGTTCTCTGATTCAAAAATATTAATGGCCATTAGAGAAGCTAGTAATAAGAATGTTCCTATTCCCAACCATTTATATATTGTTTCCCTTTTTTCATTTTTCTTTTTGATCTCATAGTTATCTTCTTTTATTCTCTCTCCAGTCGTGATTATCAATAAAGCATAACCCGAGTAATATTTCTCAAATGCTTCTTTTTTTCTTTTTTCCCATTTATGTGTTTCAGGGTTTAAGAATGCTATGTGGTTGCTGTCTTCATTTTTTGCGAGTGAGAAGAAATTTTGTTGTGACTTATCTCCTTGTATTTGAACTATAAATGCGGTGTCAAGTTGAGAGAGATTCTGCAAATCAATGTTATAAGCTTCATTCTGTACATTGAAATAGGAAAAGCAATCACTAATAGCTAATAGGCTAGGGTAGTCAGGATGTTCTTTTAAGAAATTTATTACTGTATTGCGTGTAATTTTAAAGCCATAATACTCACAGGTGGCAAGAACGACTTCTTCCAGATTATTAATTTGAGATATAAACACAAGTATTATTTTCAGAGTGGTTAATAAAGATCTTTATAAATGAATCCCAATACCCCCTTACTATACTATAATCAGCTAGACGCGAAATGCTTAACCAACTAAAGATAGCTTTTAATCTTTACGGGGATACTCGAAGAAGAGGAACTTTTTCTTTGCCAGGTCAAAATCTTTCCAGCTATCGGTATCTGCCTGGATACCAAAGATACCGGTAGTGGGAACATTGTCTATCCTGATCTCTTCTGTAAGGTAATTGGCAAAATCGGTGATGCCGGGATTATGGGCAAAGATGGCCACGGCGCCAAAGTCGTCGTCAATTTTGGTGATCACCTTAAGGAAAGTGGCGGCATAGCAGAGATATAGCTCTTCTTCCAGCAGGATCGCCTGTTTGGGGTAGCTCCATTCACTGGCCATTATTTTAGCGGTAGACCTGGCTCTTTTCGCCGGGCTGGAAATGATCAGTTCCGGCACCATACCTCTTGTAATGAGGCGCTGTGCCATTTCGGGCGCATTTGCTTTTCCCCGTTTATTGAGGGGCCGGTCAAAATCGTCCATGTCCGGATCGGTCCAGCTGGATTTAGCATGACGTATAAGTAGTAATGTTTTCATGGGCTGAAAACCTATAATTATCTATAACGAAAATACAGATTTTACAGGAAGTTAACTTGTTAGACTTATACTGTCTGAAGGGGTTGGGTTATTTAAGATAAAATTAACATGAAAACAAATAGTCATTCAAATAATAAGAGATCTGATCCTCCGGTTCAAAAGACTGATTTTTTGAATGCCGGATGACCAGATCCCTGGTTATTTATGCAATTAATATCCTCTTTCGTTTTTGCCTTCCATATAGTTCATGAATGCTTTATTCACAACGCGGTTACCACCGGGGGTCGGATAATTACCGGTAAAGTACCAGTCGCCCAAATTATTCGGGCAGGCTTCATGGAGGCTTTCGATGGATTGGTAGATCACTTCTATTTCCGCTTTAATACCGCCCGGGTTGAGGATTTCGGCAATTTTAGCAGAGATCTGTTCCGGTGTAAACGGCTTGTAGATGTTTTTCACCACGTTTTGCGCGTGAAGGGTATTGGTACGTTGCAGTTCCTTGCAGAGGCCATAGGCTTCATTCAGGATATGCTCCTTGCCGTGATCTTTCAGGAGGCCGATAGCTGCCTGGAAGGCAACAAAATCACCCATTTTGCTCATGTCGATGCCGTAGCAGTCGGGGTAGCGGATCTGTGGCGCCGATGATACAATGATGATCTTTTTGGGACCCAGGCGGTCCAGCATCTTCACAATACTTTCTTTCAGCGTGGTTCCGCGTACAATCGAATCATCTATCACCACCAGGGAATCAATACCGGGCCTTACCTTACCATAAGTGATATCGTACACGTGTTGAACCATTTCATTACGGCTGGAGTCTTCCGTGATGAAGGTGCGCATTTTCACATCCTTGGTGGCAATCTTATCGATACGGATACGGCGGTTCACCATTTCGGAGAGCTTTTCCTCATCGAAATCGTTACCCCAGGAGAGGATACGTTCTACTTTTATTTTGTTGAGATAAGCTTCCAGTCCTTTTAACAGGCCATAGAAGGCTACTTCGGCGGTGTTGGGAATAAAAGAGAAGATGGTATTTTTGAGGTCATTGTCGATGGCCTTCAATACGGTGCCGGATAAGTGCCTGCCCAGTGCAGTACGTTCCCTGTATATTTTCTCATCGTTACCACGGGAAAAGTAAATCCTTTCAAAGCTGCAGGCCTTACGTTCTTTGGGTTCGAGGATCTGTTCAATACTGTAGTCGCCGTTGTTTTTCACGATCAGCGCGTTGCCGGGCATGAGTTCCAGCACTTCATTTTCGCCTACATTAAAGGTGGTACGGATGGCAGCCCTTTCAGAGGCGGCCACAATTACATCATCATTAATATAGTAATAGGAAGGACGGATACCATGTGCATCGCGGATCACAAAAGCATCTCCTGAGCCGATCAGGCCGCAGGTGTGGTAACCGCCATCGAACATGGAAAAGGCTTGTTGCAGGATCTTTTTGATATCCAGGTCGTTGCTGCCTTCATTGTCTTCCTTGGCGAGGAAATGATGCACCACTTCCAGCATGGCAGCCAGATCGCTGTTCTTGTGTACTTCGCCGGGTTGAGCTTTTGAAAATTCGAACAGCTCATCCGTGTTTATCAGGTTGAAGTTTCCTGCCATAGCGAGGTTGCGGGCAGGAATGGTATTGTAGCGTACAAACGGGTGGCAGAGTTCCACATTGTTTTTACCCTGGGTGGCGTAGCGGATATGACCCATCATGAGCTCACCGAGGAAACGTACGTGGCCTTTCATCAGGCCGGGGTATTTGGTGATTTCCGGTTGATATTTTTCTATCTCCTGGATCTCATCCCGCACTTTCCCGAAAATATCCCCGATAGCCTGGGGAGCTGCACTGCGGATGCGGTGCATGAAGGGAACGCCGGGTTCGGTGTTCAGTTTCACGGTAGCCAAACCAGCGCCATCCTGGCCCCTGTTGTGTTGTTTTTCCATGAGCAGGTATAGTTTGTTCAGCCCATAGAAAACACTCCCATATTTTTGTTGGTAGTAGGAAAACGGTTTTCTTAACCTTATAAATGCCAGACCGCATTCATGTTTGATCGCATCACTCATGGCAGAAAATTGAAGTCGCAAAGGTACGCCAAAAAAGGAGAAAACCAGAAAGCGATTGGTAAAGCTATCAGCCTTTGCCTATTCCGTATCAGGGTAAAAAGAAGCGGGGATAAAAGCTTTCGCCCCTATCCCCGCTTAATGAATAGCTTTATGGTTATTGTTTGGCCAAACCAGCCATCCATTGGCTGATGTGGTTACATTCTTTATATTGATCGTCTACA
>JBCNPS010000648.1:0-3695 GCA_039593235.1 Chitinophaga sp.
GCAGGAACCACAGGTAAATATGATCCCGCCATACTTTATCTGCTGCTTTTACAGCGGTTTTAACCGCTTTGGGCGGCGCGGGCACCGGCGGCAGAAAAATCCGCATCAGGGTGGCGGCCAGCATACAGGTGAAGCCATCCACCCAGAAAAGCAACTGGTAACTGAAGCTGGCCAGGATCCCGCCAATGGCCGGGCCTACTGACCAGCCCAGGTTCACCGCCAGCCGGTTGAGGGCATACGACCGGGTCCGGTTTTCCGGGGCGCTGTAGGCGGCAATAGCAATGCTGTTGGCCGGCCGGAAGGCATCTCCCACAGAACTCATCACAAATACGCAGATACATATTTGCTCAAAGGTGCGCATCTGACCCAATAAAATGAACAATAATCCGTTAGAGAAAAGACTCCAGAACTGTACCTGGTAGAAACCGATCTTATCAGACAGCCATCCGCCCAACAGGGCGCCAACAATGGCGCCGGTGCCAAAACAGGCCATCACAAGGCCCGCCTGGGCAATGCTGAAGTGAAGATGTTGGGTAAGATATACGGTCATAAAGGGAATGACCATCGTACCGCTCCTGTTGATCAGCAATACAAGCGACAACCACCAGGTAGCGGGAGACAGACCAGTATAGGCATTTTGATAAAGACGGATCGTTTGCCGGGCAAGGTTCATAAAATCGGTGAAAAATATTTTCCTGTAATCGGATTAACAGCACAGTTTTTGTAAAGATCCGTAATTCATCTTTTGATGAGTCATTATTTTTTCTGGATCAAAACATTAACTTTGGTCTAAACACGCGCTCAATAAGGTTATCATGGAGGAAAAAAATGGTAAAAAAAATATACAGGCATTAGGGATCACTATCGGCGTACATGCATTGCTGTTAGTGGCGCTGGTATTTACCGGTTTTTCCGCTCCTCCACCCCTGCCAGACCAGGATCTGGGCATGGAAGTGAATCTTGGTACTTCCGACGATGGCATGGGTGATGAACAACCTTTGAATCCCAATCCGCCCAGTGCAGCGGCTCCGGAGCCCGCAGCGGCAGAAAGCCCGGCAGCTACAGCGCCTGCCAACGCCGAACCCCAGCAGGATATTGCTACCCAGGATGAGGAAGAGGCGCCGGAAATAAAAAAACCGGAAAAACCGGTAGAGAAGCCAAAAGAAATTCCAAAGAAATTAGAACCCAAACCCGTTAAACCAACAAAGAAACCTGCAGAAACGCCACCTGCGCCCAAACCTCCAACGCCAAAGCCAAAAGCTGTATTTTCAGGCGGCACCGGCAACAGCGCCAATAGCGGCAACAGTGCCAATGGCTCTAACAATGCCACAGGAGAAGGCAATACCGGCAAACCCGGCGACAGGGGCCAGTTAGGAGGCAACCCTAACGGCGGCGGATATACGGGTGGTGGCCTCGGCGGCGGACGCTCAGATTTTCACCTGAACGGAAGAAGCCTCATTGGCCGGCCACAGGTTACTTACGACGGCACTGAAACAGGCTATGTAGCCATCAATATAAAAGTAGATCAAAAAGGGAATGTGACATCTGCCACTTTTAGCATGAAAGGATCTACCATCAGTAACCCCCGCCTGATAGAGATAGCCAAAAAGGCTGCCTCCAGCGGACAACTGAAATACAATGCTAACCCCGACGCACCTGAAGAACAGTTTGGGGTAATACGCTTCTTTTTCAAAGCAGAATAATATATACGGATTTTAAAAGAAGCTGTTTGTTTTACCGGGCCAGGAACTGACCCGGAGCAATAAAGCTTCATCTGTAAGTCTGACCGTTCCTACATCTCTACCTATGACTGAAACAACAGACAAGAGCAAACTTTTTGTGTCATTTCGAGGAACCTATTTTTTATCGCCAACGATGATTGTAAAACTTAACCGTATCTTTTCCGGCACTGCAATATTGCTCGTGCTGATGCAGGCCGCTGTGGCACAAACTTTCCCGGGTTACAACAACAGTAACTATGCGGGTATTTACGGCGTATTCTCCAACCCGGCCAGCGCCGCCGGCTATCGCTATAAATGGGATGTAAATATTATTGGGGCTGATGTAAATGCAGGTAACACTTATGTGAGTGTACCAAAATCCCTGTTGTTTAACAAGCCCGATTCGTTTGTCCGGAACCGTGATTATTTTCTCGATGAAGGCGCTAACAGGAAACAAATGGGCTGGGAAATGGCAGAAATTGCATTACCCTCTGTATTATACGCGATCGATGAAAAGCAATCCGTTTCCTTTGTATGGCGCATGCGCAGCAGCAGCAGTGGTGGTAACATCACCACCCCCATCGCCAATTTCTTTGGGGTTGATTTTCCCAACCCTGGCTACATCAATACTAACCTGAGCGTTCCTAGGGCAGGCGTTTCTTCGCACATATGGCATGAACTGGGCTTCAGCTACGCACGCACTATTAAAGAAACCTATAGCGGCCGCTGGAAAGCCGGCGTTACCCTGAAACTGCTGAGCGGTGTAGCGGCAGGCTATGCTGCCGTTAAAAACGTGGACTTCCGCCTGAACTCTTCCCGCGACGCCACTATCACCAGCGGTACTTTACACTACGGCTATAACAGGGAATTGGACGACTGGCAATCGCCCGCACAAAAAAACCTTCACCTGTTCCAGAATAACGGTATCGGCGCAGATATAGGCGTGATCTATGAATACCGGCCCGACAACGGCGGCTTTGGCGCCTACGAAGGCACCGACGCCGATGACTACAAATTCCGTATAGGCGCTTCCGTTACCGACATCGGCCGGATAAAATATAACAGGTCCCCAACAAACACAAACCTCAGCCTGGTGAAGGATAATGTAGATCCAAAAGCCATCCAGTACCGCGATAAGGAAAGCCTGCAGCAATATGCCCGCCGGCTCAATAATTACTTTACGCCACTGGGCGCCGACTCTACTTTCAATATGATGCTCCCCACCGCCCTGAACCTGATGGGTGATTATAACATCGACAGCCGCTTCTTCATCAGCGCTCATGCTGTCATTGCACTCACAGCGGGCCACAGGGATCTTTCCAAAACATACGCGTTAACACAATTCAATATTACGCCACGGTATGAAACCTACCTTTTCGGGGCCTACATGCCATTCACCATTAACCGCAACGGCCAGGCCGATGTAGGCGCCGGTATCCGTATAGGCCCGCTCCTGATCGGCTCCAGCACAATTTTTACCAACCTCTTTCAAAGACATATTGATCGTGCAAATGCTTTCGTAGCTTTGCGCTTAAATTCAAGCATGTTAGAACGGGGCAACGGTGGCGGCTTATTTAAAAAACGTAACAACCAGTTGGATTGCCCGGTAGTTAATAATTACTGATATGGCCTCTTATAAAGAAACACTGGACTATCTCTATGCACAGCTGCCCATGTTTACAAGGGTAGGCGCCAGCGCGTTTAAAACAGATCTGCATAATACCATTGCATTACTGGATCAGCTGAACCAACCGCAAAAACACTTTAAAACCATACATGTAGCCGGTACCAACGGTAAAGGTTCTTCCAGCCATATGCTGGCAGCCATTTTCCAACAGGCCGGTTACAAAACCGGGTTATATACGTCGCCCCACCTGCTCGACTTCAGGGAACGTATCCGCATCAACGGGCAAATGGTATCCGAGAATTTTGTAGTGGATTTTACAGAAAGGATGCGTACACATATCACCAACA